>MWDV01000258.1 GCA_002070715.1 Verrucomicrobia bacterium ADurb.Bin118 | reverse complement strand
TCGCGGGCCACGCGCTGCAGATGGGCGGGCGTGACGTGTTTGACCGCCGCCAGGTAGCGCTCGGCGAAATTCAAATCATTCGCGGCCAGCCAGCTTCCGCCCAGGTTTTGCGCCTGGCCCGCCATGGTTTTGCGCGTGGCCAGGGTGGCGGCGACAAACTGTTTGACCGCCTTGGCCAGTTCGGCGGCGGGCACGGCGGTCCGTTTCATCCGCTCCACTTCCGCCAGCAACGCGCCGCAGGCCGGAGTGAATTTGTCCGCATCCACCACGGCGCTCAGCCCCAACAACCCGGGATTGCCGGGACTGTAAGTCCAGGCGTCCACGGAATGCACCAGTCCCCGGGTTTCGCGGACGCGTTGAAACAAACGCGAACTGCGCCCGCCGCCCAACACCACGGCCAGGACGTCCAAGGCCGGGACGTCGGGATGGCGCAACTCGGGAATGTGCCAGGCAAAATGCAGGTGCCCCAATTCCACCGGGGCTTCCTCTACGATTTCCCGGGCCGCCGTCTGCCGGGGTTCCGCCGGCAACACCACGGGCGGCAGCGCGCGGGCTTTGGTACGGGCGTAAGCCTCCCGGATCTGGGCAATTACCTCGCTCGCGCGCACGTCGCCGGCAACGACAAAGAACACATTGTTCGGCGCGTATTTTTCGTGATAGTAACTCACGATGTCGTCGCGCTTCAGTTCGTTGAAAATATCCGGATACCCGATGACCGTGTAACGATATGGGCTGCGGGTGTAGGCGGTTTCAAACAACCGGCGGCCGGCGCGCTGGTGCGGATCGTCCTGGCCCATGTCCATTTCCCGCCGGATGACCTCCTGTTCCTTGGCCAGTTCATCCGCGGGAAGCGTAGCGTGCTGCATGATGTCGCAGAGGATGTCCACAGCCACCCGCGCCCCGGTGTTCGGCACGTCAATGTAATAGACGGTGCGGTCAAAGGAGGTGTAGGCGTTCATGTGCCCGCCGGCGGCCTGGACCTCCTCGTCAATCTGTTGTCCCGACCGCGTGGCAGTGCCTTTGAACAACATGTGCTCCAGCACATGCGATAAACCGGCCCCCAGCCAGCGGCCTTCATGGATGCTGCCCGCCATGCACCAGGCCTGGGCCGAAACCACCGGCGCGCTCGCGTCCTCGCGGACAATGATGGTCAGCCCGTTGTCGAGCGTCACCAGCGTGGTGCCGGCGGGAATGGCGACCAGCGGCGCGGAACGCGTCCGGCCGCCGTTACGGGACTTGCGAGGACGGGAAGGTTTGGCCACGGACGGAGGTGTCAGGAACGGGGCGTGCGCGATCCAGACGGCGAACCCGCCCGTCGGCTGGGCGGCAGAAAGGGCGACCGAAACGCCTCGTTGAAATCATAACCGCCCTCGAAATCGGCCCGGCTGTCTTGCTCGGTTTTCACCAACTGCCCGGCCTCCACCAGATTAAAGACAATTTCCCCGAAATCCCGGCAGGTCCGGATGTTCCATTCCTCAAACACCGCCAGGGTCATTGGTCCAAACTGCTTCATCGCGTAACCGCGAATGCCGTTGAGCAGTTCCTGGCCGGTGATGTGCCGCGCTTGATTGCGATTGGCCTTGGCCACACCCTTTTGCGTGTATTCCAAGGCCTCACGCACAAAATCATACGCATCGTACGGATAGCGCGGGTCGCGCTCCAGGATGCCATTCAATGTCTCTTCAAACGATACTTCGTGCATTTCACTCTTCCACTTGTGCCCCCACCACCGGAGGCGACTGTGCCAGGCGCCAGGTTTTCACCGCCCAACCGACGAGCAGCAATCCAATGATCGCACACAGCACCAGTTGCTCCTGTTTGGTCAGGTGCCTCATGCGGGAGAATGTAATGGAACTAACCGGCCACCGCAACGCCGTGAAATCAGGGAAAATCCACGCAACACCTGTCCCGGTTCCCCGGCCGAAAAGCCGCCGGGAAACCAAATCCTTGACGGGCGCACCTCCGCCTCGTTCCCTCCTCTCTGACATGGCAAGTCTGCAAACCCAGACGCCCGCGGCACAACCATCTGCACGGCGACGATCGAAATTCAAGCATCCATGAAACGATTCATTCCCAAGTTCATCTTCGGCGGGATTGTTGGCGTAATACTGGCCACCGCCACCCATGCGGATCCGTCTTCGGCCACTGCGGTTACGTTTGACCTCGGCACGGCCAGGCTGGAAATCTCCGCCACGAACCCAACCGCCACCTTGCAATTCGCCGATGGCTCGCGCTGGTCGGGGGCCGGGCAATCGGCGTTTGAGCTGGAAATGAGCGGCGCGTTGCATCGGGCGGAATCCGTCTCGCGGTCCGGTGACCGCTTGTCCGTGCAGTTTGGTGCGGTGGGTAGCGCAGAATTTCAAGTCACCCCGAACACTGGGTTCGCTGTGATTCGTTTGACGCGATTGACCACCACGCAGCCGGTCACCCGATTCGGTTTGTTCGAGTTGGGCGCACCCCGCGCCGGACGATTGTTCGGCACCCTTAATGGGGTGGCGCAGGACGGGAACTTTGCGGCGTTGATGGCCGCCAAACCAAACGTCCACGCGTTCAACCGGCAGGCGGGCGGCACGCGCGTGGATCGCGCGGGTTGCCATCACGATTTTGTGCCCGTGACGGAAGCGCGGGTGGGCCGTTTCGCGGCGCAATTCATCGCCACCTGCAACGAACAAGCCAACGGTTGGAGCATGCGCGGACGCCAGCTCGCCGCGCCGTTGGATCTCACGGGCTGTCGCGCCTTGCGCGCCTGGGTGCATGGAGATGGTCGCGGTGAAGCGCTGAAGATTCAGCTCTACGATGGCGCCGGCGGTTACCGGGATAATTACGTGCCCATTGATTTCCACGGTTGGCGACAGGTCACGCTCACCAACTGCCCGATCAATTCCCTGCGTTACGATCACGTCACCACGCTAAACTTTTACTACAATGGCCTGCCCGCCAGTACGACGGTCACCTGTCTCGTGGATCACGTCGAAGCGGTGGTGGAACGCGATGGCGCGACGCGCACGGTTTTGTTGGAAGATTTCGAAGACTCCGCCTCGCCTTTGTGGTCTTCGGACACGGTCAATCTTTGCGTTCAAACCGAGCGCGCTCACGGCATCGAACCGGCGGCGTTTGGGGTGCTGGCCGGTCGCGAAACGGATTTTCTGGAAACCACCCGACGATTTGAAGTGGCCGCCGGTTTGCCGAGCCCGCAATTGGGCGGCGTTTGGAACAAGCAATCACCCTGGACCAAACAGTCGTATCTTTTTCTCACCGACTTCCGGGAAACGCAATTTGACGAAGCGCTTGCCTTGGCGCGGCGCGGCGGGTTCAGCACGATTTTGTTCGGACAGGAATCCTGGAGTCACGGCACGGGACATTACGAAGTGAATCGCGACCGCTTTCCGGACGGCCTGGCCGGACTCCAGCGGACGTTGCAACGGTTCAAAGACGCGGGCTTTCGCGTGGGATTGCATTTCCTGGCCGCGTCCATTTATCCGCCGGATCCCTACCTCACGCCGGTGCCCGATCCGCGACTGGTGAAAGGCGCGAGCGCAACGCTGGCCGCCGACGTGGACGCCACCAGCAAATTCCTGCCGCTCACGACACCGCCGACGAATTTCCCCGCTGAGGACGGCGGTTACATGGGGCAAGGCACGGTGCTGCAGATCGGCGATGAATTGATCACTTACAAGCAGCGCGCGCTGGAATCTCCGTTCGGTTTTGACGACTGTCAACGCGGCCACTTGGGGACGAAAGCCGTCGCGCATCGGCAGGGCGAACCAGTGCGGCATCTGGTGCGCGCCTACGGTTATCACATGTTCGACATGGATACGACGTTGCTGGAGGAGGTGGCCAAAAACTTTGCCCACGTGGCGAACACCTGCGGCATTGACATGATTTACTTCGACGGTTCGGAGCAATTGCAGGGCGAACACTGGTATTACAATGCGCGCCTGCATCAGGCTTTTTACGACCAGCTCGCGAACAAGAACACGCTGCTGCAGGCCAGCAGCTTCAGCCATTACTCGTGGCATTTGCTGGCGCGCAGCGCTTCGGCCGACGGTCACGGCGACCTGAAAGGCTATCTGGATCAGCGCTCGGGTTGGTTCGATTCCCTGGCGCGCGACGGCATGCCGCTGGACATTGGCTGGTATTATGGTTACGACCCGACCTGCACGCCGGACATGTTTGAATACGTGCTGGCGGCGACGCTCGGTTATGATTCCTCCATGTCCTTTCAGGTGTCGTGCCGGGCGGCGGCGGCGCATCCGTTCACGGGTGAAATTCTGGACCTCATTGCGCGTTACGAAAACTTGCGCCGCTCGGGGCGCGTGCCGGAAAAGATCAAGGCACAGTTGCGAATTGATCCGGCGCTGACCGCCATCAAACCCGGCGACCCGGATTCGCCGCTGCTGGCGAAACGCCGCGAGTACCGGCTGCTCGAACAATCCGGACGCCAACACCTGCAACCGGTCGTTTACGGTGCATGGCAGGAAATCCCGGCGGGCGCAACCAATGCCGTCTGGCCGGTGCGCGTACCGGACGGTTTTACCCGGGTGGGAGTGCAACTCCACGCGCAGCAAGGCGCGGAAATCACGAACCCTGTCATCACGCTGGGGGAACAACGCTGGACTTGGTCCGGCACTTTGACCAACGGCCAGTTCCTGTTCTTCTGGCCGGGCGAACCAACGACGCGCCATCGCGCCGGACTGCAACCGCCCGAACGCGGTCCGCTCGCGCCGACCGTGACATTATCGCCCGGCGAGTACGAAGCCGCGTTCATGATCCGCAACCCGCGCGAAACTCCGTGCCGGGTGCGATTCACCTTCCAGGGCGGCGAGCGTGTGGAGCTGTGAGCAACTCCCCTTCCCCGCGCCGACGGCGGGTGAGAGTCGCTCCCGTTTGATCCGCGACACCCGATCAGGCTACGGCGAGATTCACCAGTTTCTTCGGGACGACGATGACTTTCTTGATCGTCTTGCCCGCGATGAAGGCTTGCACTTTTGCGGAAGCCTTGGCGGCGGCTTCCAGCGTCGCATTATCCGCGTCCGCCGGCACCTGAATGACATCGCGCAACTTGCCGTTCACCTGCACTGGAATCGTCAGCATGGCCTCGACCAACAATGCGGGATCGAATTCGGGCCAGGGCGCGTAAGCGAGCGAGGGCGCGTCCTGCTTGAACGCGGCATGGAGCCGCGCCCAGAGTTCCTCGGCCAGATGCGGGGCGAAGGGGGCGAGCAACTGCAGAAACGTCCGCATAACCGCCAACGGCTTTGCCGGCCAAGTGTTGGCTTCGTTGACCAAAACCATCATCGCCGAGATGGCGGTGTTGAAGCGCATGCCGTCCAGGTCTTCGGTGACTTTCTTGATGCAGGTGTGGAGCGCCTTGAGTTGTGCAGGGGTTGCGGCCATGTCGGTGATCGCGCCGTTGAGCCGAATCAAATCAAGCAGTGCCTGGCGTTGCGCCGCGTCCCCGGTCGCCGCAGCGTTGAGGGTCTCGGCTTGTTCAAACGCTGTTTCGGACTTTTCATCCACAAACAAGCGCCACACGCGGCCAAGAAAACGATACACGCCCTCGACGCCTTTGGTGCTCCACGGTTTGGCGTCTTGCAGCGGGCCCATGAACATTTCATAAAGCCGGAACGCATCCGCGCCAAACTCGCTCAAGATGTCGTCGGGATTCACCACGTTCCCGCGGGATTTGGACATTTTCTGGCCGTCCTCGCCGAGGATGAGTCCCTGATTGACGAGCTTGAAGAACGGCTCGGGCGTGGAGACGTGGCCGAGATCAAACAAAACCTTGTGCCAGAACCGGGCGTAGAGCAGGTGCAACACGGCGTGTTCCGTGCCGCCGACATATAAATCCACTCCGGGCGTTGCCGCGGATGTGAGTCCACTCTGACTTCCTTTTGAATCGAGCGAACTCCCGTGCGCTGTTACAGGATCAGAACCCATCCAATAGCGTTCGGCTTCTTTGCTGACGAACGAGGCCG
>MWDV01000257.1 GCA_002070715.1 Verrucomicrobia bacterium ADurb.Bin118 | reverse complement strand
GCCCAGAAACGTTTGCCGGTCACGATGTCTTTCAATCCATCGCCGTTCATGTCTGCGAGATCGAACGCGTGCAGTTGGCTGACGCGAAAAGCCGTGGATTGCAACTGCGGCTGGGGAGACAGGATGACGTGTCGTTTCCAATCCGGTGCCCGGCCCGCGCGGGGCACTTGTTCATACCAGAGCAACCCGTATTCATGGCAGTGCCAGGCGGTGATGACATCCGCGAACCCGTCGCCGTTCACGTCATACACCAGCATCTGGGCGGCGGCGTCGGCGAAATGAAACGGATGAAACGTCCACGGCTGGTCCGGTTGCGGATGCGCCGGTTGTTCCCACCAACCGATCTGTTCGAGGATGTCCGGGCGGCCATCGCCGTTGAGGTCGCCGAACCCGATGCCGTGCGTGTAGCGCTGATAGCGTTTGTCCGGCCCGGAGACGGCGTGGAAAATCCACGGTCGCGTGGGATGCGCGGGATCCGGTCCGGCGTAGCCGAGCCGGCCCTCGTTGTTGAAGAGGAGTTCCGGACGACCGTCGCCGGTTACATCGCCCCATACCGGGGATTCATTGCCCACCATGTCGTAGAACAAATGCCGCGGCCAATGGCCGGCTTGTCCCCGCGGATTTTCGAACCAGTAGCCCTCCTTGCCCGGCCAGGGCACGCAGAGGATGTCCGTCCATCCGTCGCCGTTGAAATCGCCGGTGTAGGTCAGAAAGTTGTCCGAATAGTTTTTCGGATCAAAGGTCTGGACCGGACGGTATTCGTGCCGTTTGACAAAGTCAGGGCCTTCAAACCAAAACGGCCCGGCCACGACGTCCAGTTTGCCGTCACGATTGAAGTCGCCGTAATACGCGCCCTCGGCGTAAAACTGATCAGCAAGCCGCAATTTTTTATAGTTGTCGCGCGGCGGCAGCGTCGCTGGTTTGGGGGAAGGCGGTGCGGGCGGGGCGGATGCGGCGGCCACCGGAGCGGGCGCCGTCGCCAGGGGTTGCAATCCGGCGATCGGTCCGCCGTCAGTGCCGACCAATCGCGCCCGGGCCGACCATCCGCCGCTGCCTTGGGTGATTTTGAGCCGCAGCGTGTTGGTGCCCTGGCGCAGGCGAACCGGAACCACGTCCTGATCGGCCACGTCGCCCCGGTCCACATTGTTGCTGTGAACCACCTGATCATTGAGCCAAGCTTTCACGCCGTCGTCGCTGCCAATCAAGAGCAGGGCATCGGTGGCTTGTGGCACAACCATCCTGGTCTGCAAAAAAGCCGCGCAATTTTCCGCACCAGGAAAAAGCAGCCCCAAGTTGACATGTTCCGTGCGCGGCACGGACTGCCATGCCACGGTCTGGTCGGGCACTTCCGGGCCCAAAGCGACATCAAAGATCGCCAGCGCCCCCGTTACACCCGGCTGATGAAACGGTCCGCAAACCTGCCAGTCCTGAATGAACGGTCCCCGGAAACCCAGTTGTTTGGCAATCGCCAGGCGCGCGGCCTCCGCTTCCGGTCGGACAGACGCATCCGCCGCTGCCAGCGCCGCGAGTTTCAACGTCGTCGCGTTCGGCACCCGGCTCAACCCGGACAGCACGCGGCGTTTATCTCCGGTGCGAGTCGCCAGTGCATTGGCGGTCACCAGCGCGTCGGTGCGTTGTTCAGCCGTGAGCGGAGTCGCGTCATCGGTAACCAGGCGGACAACGCCCTCGAGGGCGGACGATCGCAGATTGGCATCGGTGGTTTCGCGGGCCATCGCCAACAAATCCGGCAGCAGATTTGGATCCCGCGTGTCACACAAGGCCCGCGCTGCCGCCGCGCGGAGCGGGGCCGCGTCATCCTGAAGAGCCGCGCGCAAAGCCGCGCGGAGCGGTTCACTGGCGAAGAACGCGCACACTTGAAGCAGGGCTTGGCGCGTTCCGAGGTCCCCCTTCGTTATCCCCCGCACGATGGGGGCCGTATCCAAGCCCTGGCCGGTGGGCAGCCGTTCGCTCAATGATTCAAAAATTCCCACCACACCAGACCGGGTCGCGTCGTCCCGGGCGTCTGCCAGCAACTTGACCAATGCCTCCGCGTGATGGCCACCCGCTAGTTGGCCCAGCGCGCGGAATACGGCCTGTCGCGTCGCGGGCCGGTCACTGCCGGCGAGTTGCAACAATGCCGGCACCGCTGCCGTTTCCGCGCGGGCGGTGAGGGCGCGGACCAGTTCCACCTGCATCGTCGCCGGGGCCCTGCTGAGGAGTTGAACCAATGCTTCCGCCACCTCGCCGCGCCGTAACGTGACGAGCGCCGTCCGCGCCGCCTGCTGTTCGTTGGCATTGGCGGAGAGCGCCGCTTGCGCCAGCAACGGAACGATCCGCGCATCGCCCAATTCCCCGAGTGCCGCCCATGCCGCGGTGCGGACGGCGGGCTCCGGGCTTTGCGCCGCCGCCTGCACTGCGGGCAACGCCACCGAATCTCCGCGCTGCGCCAAGAGCGCAAGTAAACCGATTTGCAGGGCCGGCGATGACCGGGGTAACAACCCGGCGAAAACGCGCGTGGCGTTTGGATCCGCCACCTCGCCGGCCAATTGGAGCGCCGCCAGTTGAGCGACGGCGTCTGAATCTTGTAAAGCCGCCACGATTTTCGCCAGGGCCCGGTCCCCGGCGCTGCGGATCAATCCGGCGTGGGCCGCGACGCGCACGGATTCCGGCGCGGCGGCCGCCGTGAGCAAGGTGTAAAGGGCCTGCGCTTCGGCGTTCTTTTGCTGGGCGAGCAATTGTTCCGCGCACTGCAATAATCCCTCCGCCATAAACGAACGCACCGGAGGC
>MWDV01000256.1 GCA_002070715.1 Verrucomicrobia bacterium ADurb.Bin118 | reverse complement strand
CGGGCTGAAGGAAGGCGAAAAAGTTCTGCTCCGCCCACCCGAAGGCGCGGAGACGGATCAAGGTCGCGAAATGAAGCCGGTGGAGGAAACACCCACCGCGCCGCCGGAACCCAGCCCGGCAAAG
The DNA here is from genome assembly GCA_002070715.1 of Verrucomicrobia bacterium ADurb.Bin118. Classification (GTDB taxonomy): domain Bacteria; phylum Verrucomicrobiota; class Verrucomicrobiia; order Limisphaerales; family MWDV01; genus MWDV01. The sequence goes on along the minus strand of MWDV01000256.1, from coordinate 5,063 downwards.
ACGGCGGCCAGCGGGAGGTCGGGGTGGGGCGGCCATTCCACCGTCAGCCAAGCCATCAGCGTATGCCATTTGGGCTGACAGTTCCGGTGGCCCCGAGTCTGGCGCAAGTTCAACCGCTGAACCTTGGCCTTGTGCTTTGGTCAACGTCGCCGCCGGCACGATTTTAGAGCGCCGCAGAAGCTAACCTTTTCCCCATGCCCTCGTTCATCGTCCAATTCGACAATGTCCGGAAACATTACCAGATGGGACTGGTGACGGTGGAGGCGTTGCGGGGGGTCAGTTTCCGCATCGCGGCGGGGGAATACATCAGCATCATGGGCCCGTCCGGTTGCGGGAAATCCACCTTGTTGAATCTCCTCGGCTGCCTGGATCGTCCCACGTCCGGTCGGTATCTGCTGGGCGAGCAGGACGTATCCCGGATGGATGATGACGCGCTCTCGGCGGTGCGCGGCACGCGGTTGGGTTTCGTCTTTCAATCCTACAACCTCATTCAACAACTCACCGTGGTGGAGAACATCGAAATTCCGCTCTATTACCAGGACCGGCCGGAGGCCGAGAGTCGCGCGGTGGCGCGGGAACTGGCCGCGCGGGTCGGGTTGGCGGACCGGTTGGAGCACAAACCGTTTGAGTTGTCCGGCGGACAGCAGCAGCGCGTCGCCATCGCCCGCGCCCTGGTCAACGATCCGTTGGTCATCCTTGCCGACGAACCCACCGGCAACCTCGATTCCACTTCCGGCGCCGAAATCCTGCGCCTGTTCGACGACCTGAACGCCCAAGGCCGCACCATCATCATGGTCACCCACGACCTCGGGGTGGGCCAGCGCTCCCGGCGGACGATTCGCTTGCGCGACGGCGAGATCGAAAGCGACTCCAATCCGCCCGGTGATTTCCCGTGAACGATGTGAAGGAATACGCATGAAGAAAAACGCAACAACTTTTGGCGCCGAATTTGTGGCGGATTGCCAACTTCTTCCCCTTCGTCTCCCAACGCCACTGTAACCGCTGCCCAAGGTGATCCGCGGACTTTCCATCGCTCAATTGCGCCGCACGGTGCGGCTGGGTTTCAAAGGCCTGTGGCTGCACCGGCTGCGCTCCCTGCTCACGGTGCTGGGCATTGTGTTCGGCGTCTGTTCGGTCATCGCCATGCTGGCCATCGGCGAAGGCGCGAGTCACGAGGCGCAGGAGCAAATCAAGAATCTCGGCAGCCAGAACATCATCCTCCGCAGCGTCAAACCGCCGGAGGAACAAAAGGTCAGCGAACGGGACAGTCAAAGCCGCGTCCTGCAATACGGCCTCACTTACACGGATGTGAAACGCATCCGGGCGACCATTCCTGGAGTGACGGTGGTGTTGCCGGCCCGGATCATCCGCGAATACGCCTGGCGTATCAGCCGGCGCGTGGATTGCGAACTCGTCGGCACCGTGCCGTGGTATCCGGAGATGCGCAACCATCCCGTCGCCACGGGACGCTTCTTCACCGAAACGGACATGGACGGCCGGGCGAACGTGTGCGTGCTCAGCGCCGAAATGGTGCCGGCGCTCTTTCCCTTGGAAGCGCCGCTGGGCAAATTCATCCGGGTGGGCGGCAATTATTACCAGGTCATTGGCATCATGGCGCCCCGCGCCCGGACGGCGGCGGCGGAGAAATCGGCGGAGACGACCCAAGTCCCTTCCGCCCGCGTCTTTCTCCCGCTGGAAACGGCCAAGTTACGGTATGGCGAAACCTTGATGCGCCGGCGGGCGGGCAGTTTTGAAGCCGAACGCGTGCAGTTTCACGAAGTGACCGTGAAGGTGGATCAATTGGACCGGGTGATGAGTGTGGCGGAGGCGCTCCAGCGCCTCTTGGAATACGGCCACAAAAAGAAGGACTACGCGATTGACGTGCCGCTGGAGATGTTGAAACAGGCGGAGCATACGAAACGCATTTTCAACATCGTCCTGGGTTCAATTGCGGCCATCTCGCTCTTGGTCGGCGGCATCGGGATCATGAACATCATGCTGGCCAGCGTCACCGAGCGGACGCGCGAGATCGGCATCCGCCGGGCCTTGGGCGCGCGCCGGCAGGATATTGTGCTCCAATTCCTCGTCGAGACGGTGATCCTCAGCGGCGTGGGCGGATTGATGGGGGTGCTGTTGGGCGTGGCCATTCCGTTCATTGTCACCTGGACCGCCGGGATGAAGACCATCATCGTGGTCTGGTCGCCGCTGCTGGCATTCGGCATTTCCGCGTTGGTCGGGGTGGTGTTCGGTCTCTATCCCGCGTTGCGCGCGGCGCAAATGGACCCAGTGGAAGCCTTGCGGCATGAGTAAAGCCGCCCCTTGACCCGTGATCGCGCGGGGAGGGGATTGAACACGCCGGCCAGCCACGAAGACTCGCCGCCGCGGAAGGAGGCAGGTGCCGAGGGTTTGCCTTCAGTCAGGCCGGCCAACCTTGGACGATGGCCACCCCCGAGGAGGTGCCGAGTCGCGTTGCGCCGGCGGCAATCATCGCTTGCGCCGTCGCCGCGTCGCGAATCCCGCCGGACGCTTTGATGCCGAAGTCGGGCCCGACCGTGGCGCGCATCAGTTGCACATCCGCCGCCGTCGCACCACCGGAGCTGAAGCCGGTCGAGGTCTTCACAAAATGCGCGCCGGATTCGACGACCAACCGGCAGGCGCGGATTTTTTCGGCTTCGGTGAGCAGGCAGGTTTCCAAAATGACCTTCACGGGCCGTTCATCGGCGGCTTCCACCACGTCGCGCAATTCGCGGAGCACGAAGGCGTCATCGCCATCCTTGAGCCGGCCTAGACTGAGGACCAGATCAATCTCCTGCGCGCCGTCATCCACCGCCGCCTCGGTTTCGTAACGTTTGGCGTCGCTGCTCATCGCGCCCAGCGGAAACCCGACTACGGCGGCCACTTTCACCCCGGAATCCTCCAAGGCATGCCGGGCCAAGGGCACGTGCGTCCCATTCACGCACACGGCGCCGAAATGGTGCGTCCGCGCCTCGGCGCACAGGGTTTCGATTTGCGCCCGGGTGGCGTCGGGTTTGAGCAGCGTGTGATCAATCAACCGCGCGACCTCGGCGGCGGACAGCTTCACGATGGTTTCACTCATGAAACGGAGGCTACCAAGACGCCGGTTCAAACTCCACTGGGATTGTGACGGCCCGCGCTACACGGACAACGTGTCGCCCAGCTGGGGCACGACGACCTGCGCGTGGGGGCGGAGGGTTTGCAACGTTTCGGCAAAGGCGAGGCATTGAGCCTCCTCCCCGTGGATGACCGCAATCTGCCGGATATCGCCGTCCAGCTTTTCCACGTAACGGCGCAGCTCGTGTTTGTCCGCGTGGCCCGAGAAGGCGTCAATGGAGGCGATTTGCGCGCGCACCGTCACCGGTTCGCCGAAAATGTTCACCGGATTGCGTCCGGCCAGCAATTGCGCGCCCAGGGTGTGTTCGGCGCAGTATCCCACGAACAGCACGAGGTTTTTCGGGTCGCCGACGTTGTTCTTCAGATGATGCCGGATGCGCCCGCCTTCGGCCATGCCCGAGGCGCTGATGATGATGGCGGGTTCGGTGAGGTCATTCAGCTTCATCGAATGCGCCACCTCGCGGATGTAGGTGAGGTTTTCCATGCCGAAGGGATTCGCCTTTTCGCGCAGGAACGCGTACGTCTCGTCATTGAAACATTCCGGATGCAGCCGATACACCTCGGTGGCATTCACGCTGAGCGGGCTGTCCACAAAAATGGGCACGCGCGGCAGCCGTCCGGCGTTGGTGAACTGGTGCAGCGTGTAAACGACTTGTTGCGTGCGCCCCACCGAGAACGCGGGAATGATGACCTTGCCGCTGGCCTCCAAGGTGCCGCAAACCAGCCGGCAGACCTCCTCCTCGGCGTTGGTCTTGACCGAATGTTCCCGCGCGCCGTAGGTGGATTCGATTTGCAGGAAATCCACGCCCTCCACCACGTCCGGGTCGCGCAAAATGTCGTCGTTCCCGCGTCCGACGTCGCCGCTGAAGAGATAACGAAACGAGCGGCCGTTCTCGCGCACGTCCAGCACCACCTGCGCCGAGCCCAGAATATGCCCCGCGTCGCGGAACGTCACCGTCACGCCGTCCACCACCGTCAGCGGCCGGTCGTAATTGATGGCCACAAACTGGCGCACCGCCTTCTCCGCTTCGGTGGCGGTGTAAAGGGGTTCCACCGGCGGCAGCCCCCGCTTGGCGCGTTTCTTGGAGACGAACACCGCGTCCGCCGCCTGCACCACGGCGGAATCCTGCAGCATGATACTGGCGAGGTCCCGGGTGCCGAACGTGCAGAAGATGCTGCCCTCAAAGCCTTGGTTGCACAAGTTGGGCAGATTGCCGCAATGATCCAGGTGGGCGTGGCTCAAGACCACGGCGTCCACCCCGCGGGGATCGAAGGGGAAATGGCGGTTGCGTTCCATGGTTTCTCCCCGGCGCCCCTGAAAGAGACCGCATTCCAACAACAGCCGGTGCCCGTTGACCTCCAGCAGATAGAGCGAACCGGTGGTGGTCCGTGTGGCCCCAAAGAAATGCACTTTCATCGGGCCTCAGCAAACCCGGCGCCGCGGAAAAAGTCGAGCCGGGAGTGCGGACGTCAGCCGAAGTTGGGGGAGCGCACCCGCCTCGGGTGCGGTTCGACGCGCCGCGCGTCGAACGCTGACTTGGGCGGGTGGGGCAGACCGTAGCATGATGCGTTTGAATTGTCGTGGTTTCCGGCGGACGAGGCGTCCGCCGGCACACGCGGGGCGCGTATGTTCCCCAGCCCTTCGCCTCCTACCGGAGCGCCATCGGCGCGGCATCTTTGTAGCCAATGCAGGCCCTAACATTTAGAGCCCCGTTCGGGGCGGCATCTTCCCTCCTTTGGCGTCGAGGCGGAGATCGGAGGCAACGGCGATTGGGTTGCGAGACCGGACGATACCGCTCCTGACGGAGCTGGGTGATTGTTTACGGCTGTTGCTACAACGATGCCGCCCCTGCCGAGGCTGGGCTTCCGCTTTGGCGAGGGGGTGCGTCATCTCGGACGCTGGCGGCACCAGGTATTATCCTGCGCGAGGC
>MWDV01000255.1 GCA_002070715.1 Verrucomicrobia bacterium ADurb.Bin118 | reverse complement strand
CAGACGCAGCGCCCAGTCGAGGGTGTAATCTTTTTCCCAGGCGCCGTTGAAACAACTGCGGGCCCCGGGATTGGCCCCGCCGTGGCCCGGATCAAGCACGATCACCCCCGGCCGCCGCGGGATGCCATCCCCGCCCGACACCAGCGGCGCCAGGTTTTTCCGCAGGTCCAGCGCGTGCATCCAAACCTGGCCGTCAATCAACTGCGGAGCGAATCCGAGGCGCACATCCACGCCATCCCAAAACGCCGCCTGACTGCCCATCTGCACCGCAAACACACCTTGCCCCGTCGTCAACCCGTACGTGGCCACCGGTGCAACCGACAGGCAGCGCGGCGTGTCCAAGCCGCGTTCCGCACTCCAACGCGCCAGCGGCATCCAAACAGCGTCCTCCCGGAGCGGCGGTGGTGGGGGTGTTGGCAATGGCACCGATGGGACGGGCACCACGGATGAGGGGAAATCCAGGCTGGCGCTGGACAAGCCGGGTTGTTCCCAATCCGGCGGGCGTTCGGTCATATTGGACCGGGGCGGCGTGGAACAGCCGGCCAAAATGACCAGCAACCCGAAGACCCATCGCACCGCGACAAACACGCGGTCATTGTGGACAAGTGATTGGGTAGCTCAAGCCGTTTCCAATGATTCCGCACAAGCGCATTCACCTTGGTGGGTGAGTGACGCCTTGCGGCAAGGCGGGCAACACCTCACGACTCACCCTTGAAATTTGAACAGCAACACGTCGCCGTCTTGCACCTCGTAACTGCGGCCTTCCTGGGCGTAATGGCCCGCTTCGCGGGCGCGCCCCACGGTTCCGGCCTCCACCAACGCCTGCCAATGCACCCGCTCGGCCCGGATGAATCCCCGCTCGAAGTCCGAGTGAATTCGCCCCGCCGCGCGCGCCGCGCCCGTGCCCGCCGGCACGGTCCACGCCCGCACTTCCTGCTCGTTGAACGTGAAAAAAGTTCGCAGTTGCAGCAGCTCGTACACAGCGCGGATCAAGGTGTCCACGCCGGTTTCCCGCACGCCGAGCGCGGCGAGATATTGCGCGGCTTCATCCGGTGAAAGATCGGCCAGGTCGCTTTCCAGTTGGGCGGCGACTACCATCGTTCCACACGCATGTTGCGCGCGGGCATGGGCGCGGACTTTCTCCACCCCGGGATCAGCCGCCGCGCCGGCAAGTTGGTCTTCGGTCACATTGGCGACGAACAGGGTGGGTTTATCCGTCAACAGCGGACAGGCGGCCATCAACTCGTGTTCTTCCTTAAACAGACCCGCCGTGTTGGCCGGGTTGCCAGCGTTCAAGTGCCGCTCCAATTTGTCGAGGACCTGGCTCTCGGCCACCGCGTGCGGGTTGCCGCCCTTGATGTCCTTGGCCAGTTTTTCCCGGCGCCGTTGAATGGCTTCCAGGTCGGCCAGGATCAATTCCGTGGTTACGATCTCAATGTCGTGCAGCGGTTCGACATGGCCCGCCACGTGAATCACGTCCTCGGCTTCAAAGCAACGCACCACATGCACCAGCGCGTCCACCTCCCGGATGTGACTGAGGAACTTGTTCCCGAGTCCTTCGCCGCGGGAGGCGCCGCGCACCAGCCCCGCGATGTCGAGGAACTCAATGGTGGTGGGAATCCGTGCGAATCCCCGCCCGGCACTCCCCGCCGGGGCGACCACCCGCGCCAGCGCGTCCAATCGCGGATCCGGCACGGTGACGACGCCCAGGTTGGGTTCGATGGTGCAGAAGGGATAATTGGCCGCCGCCGCCTTATGCGACCGGAGCAGCGCGTTGAACAGCGTGGATTTGCCGACGTTGGGCAGACCGACAATTCCGGCTTTGAGCATGATGGCATTTAGTCCCGCATCCGGCGGCCATCCGCAAGGAAAAACACCCCCGGATAAATAGCGGTTCTTGTCGCGAACGCAGAACAGATGTTTACCGCCGGGCCGGCATCGTTCCGGAGAATCGCACTCCGTCCGTCATTCCCGGCACCGCGCTTTCTACTTGCCGTTGAATTTCTTTGTTTCATAGTGGGCTGGGCTGGCTCGCGCGGGAGGGCGGAATTGCTCGGGCGGCAGATGAGTTGTTGTGGGCGCTTGGCGCAGCGGCTAGCGCATCTCCTTTACACGGAGGTGGTCGCAGGTTCGAATCCTGCAGCGCCCACCATCTTCTCTTTTTCCGAAGCCGCTACCGGCGCCGGAGCCTTCCTTGGCCAGATGAATTTACTTGCGGACCGCTGCCGGCGGCGGCCAATTGCCTCCATGCGTGAACTTCCGCATACCCATTCCTGTTTTGTTTGTGGCGCGGCCAACCCGCTCGGGCTGAAACTGCGTTTTGAAACGGACGGCCATCGTGTTCAAACACGTTTTGTCCCGCGTCCGGAACACATCGGTTTCCGCGACATCATCCACGGTGGATTACTGGCCACGATCCTGGATGAAATCATGGTTTGGGCCTGCGCGGTGCGGACCCGCCGGTTTGCGTTCTGCGCGGAAATGAGCGTGCGCTATTTGCGACCGGTACATCCGCGGGTAGAGTTGCAAATCCAGGGCGAGTTGACGGCCGATCGGCGGGGCAAAATTTTCGAGGCCCAGGCGGCCGTGGAGAATTCCGCGGGCGAAACCCTGGTCACCGCGCGGGGCAAATACGTCCCGGTCAAGGCGTCCGATTTGCCGCCGCTCCTGGATGAATTGGTGGGGGATTGGCGCTGGCTGCTCGATCCCGGCCAACCACCGCCGGACTACTTCACTTCCAAATCAATCTGATGGCGTTCAAACGTGGCGCCTTCGCTCTGCGCGAGCAGGGCCAGCGAGCGTTTGTATTGGACCAACGCCTGGATTTCGTCGGAACGCGCGGCGGTCAGGTCGCGCTGGAGTTGCAGCACAAAGAAACTGGTGCTCTTGCCGCTCTCGAGTTTTTTCTGTTCCGCCGCAAGCGCGGCCTCGGCGTATTCGCGCGCCTTGCGGGTGGCGCCCACCCGTTCGTAGTTGGCCTGGGCAAGTTTGATGGCGTTGTCAATCTCCACCATGATGTCCTGTTCCAGCTTCTTGAGGGCCAGTTGCCGGACGGCGTATTCGGCCTTGCTGGCGCGGTAACTGTTGCGCGCGCTGCGGTTGCCCAGCGGATAAGTCAGTTGTCCGCCGAAATAGTAAAAGGGTTGCTCCCGTTGTTCGATGTCGCCCAGCACCCCGCTGAATCCCGGTGACGACCCGGCGTAGCCGCCGCCGACTTTCAGGTCCACTTGGGGATACAGTTCGTTGCGGTTGATCTTGATCACGATGCCCTGTTGCTCCAGGTCCAGATTCGCCTGCAGAAAATCGGGGCGCTGCGTCAACCCCTTGCTCCAGCTATCCTGCAAATTGAAAAATTGCAGCTCGGCATCCAGCGTGCCGGAGAGTTCCAAGGTGCCCGTGCCCCACGCGGCGAAATCGTCGGTCAACAGTTGTTTCAAGGCGTTTTCTAACACGGCCACGTTACGTTGGGCGGCGATCAAATCTGCCTGCCGCGCCGCCGCCTGGGCCTCGGCTTGTTTTTCATCCAAGGGCGCCAGGGCGCCGACCTCGACCCGTTTCCGGTTTTCCGCCAGAAGTCGTTCGGCCAGTTCGAGCGCGCTTTGCTGCACCTTGACGTTTTCGTGCGCCGCCTTGAGATCGTAGTAGGCCAGCTCCACGCGCGTGACGAGGTCCATAATGCGTTGTCGCAAGCCTTGTTCGGTCCATTTCAAGCGGTTCTTGTACACCGCAATGGTCAAACGGGTGGGATTGAGCCAGAGGTTTTTAATCAGGGGCTGGGTGACATCCAACACCACACTGCCGCCGCTGGCCGAATAGGGGATGGCGTTCCGGTTGGTGTCGTAGCGCCGTCCGTCCGTATCGTAGAGGTTGCGCAGGGACAGCCCGTATTGCGTGCCCCAGGGCAGCAAGCCGCTCAACGAACTGTTGAACGAGTCGGTTTCCGTGCGTTGTCCGGGAATGGGGAGGCCCTGAAACAGCGTCTCGCCTGCCTTGTCATAGCGGTGCTGTCCGGAGAATTGAAAGATCGGGTCATAAACCCCGTAGGCGCCGCGCAGGTTGTAGAGCGCCAGTTCGGGGTTATAGCGTTCAATGCGCAATTCCAGATTATATTCCAACGCTTGCTGGACGCAGTCCTGTAATGACCATGCCCGGGGCGCGGGAGGTTCTCCCTGACTGACCACCGGCGCCAGGGCGGCCAGACAACCGATCAAACTCAACATTCTCATTAACCGCGCAGCTTGGGGGATTTGCCGGCCAGCGTCAAACAAACGAATCAGGCCGCCGCCCGGCGCAGGCGATCCGCCACTCCGCTCCAGGCGGTCGCGACGGGGGGCGCTTCCATGACGATGGTTTTCGCGCCGGCTTCGTCGCAACGGTACCACTCGGCATACAAGGCGCGGGCATAAGCTGCGGCGTCGTGCGGCAGCACACTGACGCCGGCGAAACCAGCCGCCGCCGGGATGCGCGTGTGGGCGACAATCCAAGCAGTGTCCAGCGGTCGGCCCCGGGCCGTGAGCTGTTTTTGCAATACCGCCGTATCATGCCAAGTCAACACGATGACCCGCGCCCGCGGCGCGTAATGTTTTCGCAACATCCCTGGACTGCGTAACGGGCTCGGCGGCCTACAGGCCGGACCGGGCGGACGTGGCCGCTCACCAATCACCGC
>MWDV01000254.1 GCA_002070715.1 Verrucomicrobia bacterium ADurb.Bin118 | reverse complement strand
CCATGAAACTTCATCGCAATCGTCCCTTCAAAACCCGGTTGGATCTCGTTGAACTCCCGGGCGGTTTTCTTCGTTTTCGCATGGGCCGGGGCACCGGACACGCCAAAGAGTTTTCGCCCTGGGTTTCCTCGCGGAGCCGTCCCCGCCACCTCTTGTGGGGGCAACACAGCAAACTCCTGCACGTCCTGCAGTAGCCCGCGCCCTACCCATTCCCGGTTGTCGGCGGAAAACGCTGCGGCCGGGATTACGCCTGCGCCACCAATTGCCGTAACACGTAGGGAAGAATCCCGCCGTGCCGGTAGTAATCCACCTCGATGTGGGTATCAATGCGGCAGCGGACGGGGATGGTTTCCACCCGCCCGTCTTGGCGGGTGATTTTGAGTGTCAGATCCTGTTGCGGTTGGTGAATTTCCTCGCTGCCGATGACGGCATAAACTTCTGAGCCATCCAACTGGAGGGTTTGAGCGGTGGTGCCGTCGGGAAATTGCAACGGCAGCACGCCCATGCCCACCAGATTGCTGCGGTGGATGCGTTCGAAGCTCTGCGCCACCACCGCTTTGATGCCCAGTAGTTTGGTCCCTTTGGCGGCCCAGTCGCGGGAGCTTCCCGTTCCGTATTCCTGACCGGCGATGACCACCAATGGAACCCCGGCTTCCTGGTATTTGATCGCCGCGTCGTATATGGACATTTTCTCCGGTTCGGCCACCGCAGCGCCCGGGGCGCCGTAATAGAGTGTGTTCCCGCCCTCCTCACCGCCGAGCATCAGGTTTTTGATGCGCACATTGGCAAACGTGCCGCGGGTCATGACCCGGTCGTTGCCGCGTCGGGAACCGTAGCTATTGAAATCCGACGGCTCGACGCCGTGCTCGCGGAGATACCGTCCGGCGGGCGATGTTTTCCGAATGGATCCCGCCGGCGAAATGTGATCCGTCGTCACACTGTCCCCGAAGACCCCCAGCGCGCGCGCGCCCGTGATGGGTTGAAGGCGATCCAAGGTCAGGGAGAAATCCTGGAAAAACGGCGGTTCCTGAATGTAAGTGGATTGCGCATCCCACGCATACACACTGCCGGTGGAGGAGACGATTTCATTCCACTTGGGATTTTGTGCGGCGAAATCCTGGTAAAGCCGGCGGAACACTTCCGGTTGCAGCGACGCCTGCAACAGATCGCGGATTTCGCGCAGACTGGGCCAGAGATCGCGCAGGAAAACCGGCTGACCGTCCGTGCCGGTGCCGAGCGGTTCGGTGGTCAGATCAATATCCACCCGCCCGGCCAGGGCAAAAGCCACCACCAGCGGCGGCGACATCAGGTAGTTGGCCTTGATATTTTGATGAATCCGCGCCTCGAAATTCCGGTTGCCGGACAGCACCGCAGCGGTAACCAGATCATTCTTCACCACGGCTTCCTCCAACGGCGCCGCCAGCGGACCGGAATTGCCGATGCAGGTGGTGCATCCGTAACCCACCAGATTAAACCCGAGTTGATCCAGATACGGCTGCAACCCCGTGGTCCGCAGATAATCCGTCACCACGCGCGAGCCGGGCGCCAACGAGGTCTTGACCACCGGGTTTACGCGGAGACCCCGCTCCACCGCTTTGCGCGCCAGCAAACCGGCGGCGAGCATCACGCCGGGGTTGGACGTGTTCGTGCAACTGGTGATCGCCGCGATGAGCACCGAGCCGTGGCGGATTTCCGCCTCGAATTGCGGGAAAGCCGAGCGCGGCAGTTCCTGCGGCGCGTGCGGCGTGGGGTGTTGATCCCGCATCTCGCTTTCGCTCGGGCCGACGGTGGCCTTGCGATGCCCGTAACTGTGATCCATTTCGCGCGCGTATTGCCCGCTGGACACCCGCACGACGGTGTCGAGTTCGATCGGCGCTTTCCCAAAGCCGTTTTCCGTCAACGGCCGGCTGAAGGCCGCAATGAATTCCTCCTCCAGCTTGGGAAGTTCGATGCGGTCCTGCGGCCGTTTCGGGCCCGCCACACTCGGCACGACCGAGCCCAAGTCGAATTCGATGCATTCCGAATAATCAATCTGCCCGTGCTGCGGCATGCCCCACAGTCCTTGGGCCCGGTAGTAATTCTCGTAAATCCGGCAATGCGCATCCGTCCGGCCCGTCGCGCGCAGATAATTCACGCACTCGGCATCAATGGGGAAGAATCCCATCGTGGCCCCGTATTCGGGCGCCATGTTGCCGATGGTGGCGCGGTCCACTACCGGCAGGGCGGCCGCGCCCGGGCCGAAGAACTCGACAAACTTGCCCACCACCTTGGCCTGACGCAGCCGCTGCGTGAGCGTCAACGCCAAGTCGGTGGCCGTCACGCCTTCCCGCAAAGCCCCGGTCAGATGCACCCCCACCACGTCCGGCGTGAGGAAATAGACCGGTTGCCCCAACATGCCCGCTTCCGCTTCGATGCCGCCCACGCCCCACCCCACAATGCCCAAGCCGTTGATCATCGTGGTGTGGGAATCCGTGCCGACCAGCGTATCCGGATAATAAATTTGCGGGGCGGTCGCGTCCCCCTCCCCGGGCAGCGCAAGCACGCCTTGGGCGAGGTATTCCAGATTGACCTGATGCACAATGCCAATGCCGGGCGGGACCACCTTGAAAGTGTCGAATGCCTGCATGCCCCACTTGAG
>MWDV01000253.1 GCA_002070715.1 Verrucomicrobia bacterium ADurb.Bin118 | reverse complement strand
GAATCACAAGGGGCAGCGCAAGCTGCCCCTTTTTCATGTACCCAATGTTGGTGAGGACCCATTGGCGGGAACAAGGATGCGGACGGAAAACCGCATTGCCTTCGGCGCCGAACTGCCCGAGAATACCGGCATGCTAGCCAGGGTTTGTTCCGCCGCCGTCAACGGCATTGAGGCCTACCCGGTCGAGGTTGAGGTCAACGCCGGTTGGGGCGACACAGTGGTGGTCATTGTCGGCCTCCCGGATGCGGCGGTGAAGGAATCGCGGGATCGGGTGTCCACCGCCCTTACGAATTCTGGATTCAAATTCCCCATGGGCCGCACCACCATCAACCTGGCGCCCGCCGACGTGAGGAAGGAAGGCCCCAGTTTTGATTTGCCCATCGCGTTGGGGATGCTGGCTGCCAGTGAGCAGATTGAAACCGATCAACTGGACCATTTCGTCATTGTCGGCGAACTGGCGCTTACCGGCGGCGTGCGTCCGGTCAAAGGGGTTTTGCCCCTCGCCTTGCGGGCGCAAGCGGAGGGAAAAATCGGCGTGCTGGTGCCGGCGGAAAATGCGGCGGAAGCCGCCGTGGTGGCGGGTTTGCAGGTCATTCCCGTGCAAAATCTGCGCGAAGCGGCGAGTTTCTTGGAAGGCACGGTGCGGATTGCGCCGGTCAAGGTGGATTTGGACCGTGTGTTCGAGCCGCTGGCGGAAGATGAATTGGACTTCGCGGAAGTGAAGGGCCAGGAATCCGTCAAGCGCGCCCTCGAAATCGCGGCGGCGGGCGGGCATAACGTGCTGCTCATCGGCCCTCCCGGCACGGGCAAAAGCATGCTGGCCAAACGTCTGCCCACGATCCTGCCGCCGTTGACCCTCCCGGAAGCGCTGGAAACCACCAAAATTCACAGCATCGTGGGCCTGCTCACGCCGGGGCAGGGATTGGTGACACGCCGCCCCTTTCGCGCGCCGCATCACACCGCCAGCGACGCCGGGTTGTTGGGCGGCAACATCAATCCCACGCCGGGCGAAATTTCACTCGCGCATCACGGCGTGTTGTTTCTCGATGAATTGCCCGAATTCAAACGCAGCGTCCTCGAAACCATGCGCCAACCGTTGGAGGAAGGGCACGTTACCATCTCCCGGGCGGCGGGCACGATGACCTTTCCCGCCCAGTTCATGCTGGTGGCGGCCATGAACCCGACGCCGGATGGCAAAATGCCCGGGGAATCCCGCTGTTCACCCCGCGAAATCCATAACTATCTCAACCGTATTTCCGGTCCGTTGCTCGATCGCATTGATCTGCACGTGGAAGTGCCGGCGGTGAAATTCCGCGAAATCACGGATGCCCGTCCCGGGGAGCTTTCGGCCCGGATTCGCGAGCGGGTCATGGCTGCGCGCCATCGTCAACAAGCGCGGTTTCGCGACCGGCCCAAGGTCACGTGCAACGCCCGCATGGGCGCGCGCGAAATCAAGGCGTGGTGCCGGCTGGACGCGCCGACAATGGAACTGCTGAAGTTTGCCATGACGGATTTGAACCTCAGCGCCCGGGCTTACGATCGTATTTTGAAAGTGGCGCGCACCATTGCCGATTTGGCGGGCGCCGAGAACATCACCGCCGATCACGTTTCCGAAGCGGTGCAACTGCGCTCGCTGGACCGACAGATTTGGGGCTGACACGGCCGCGGCGCCGCCCGCCGGTTAACGCGCGAAAATGGTGCGGATGACGTCCTCGATGGGTACTTCCTGGATGTCAATATCCCGCACCGGCAGTTCGTCCAACAACGCCTTGCACACGGGAATGACGCGGTCGCGTTTCACCTTGAGTTGAACGCTCGCCGGCGTGCGTTCCACCACTTCGCCGTATTTTTCCAAGCCCGTGGCCGGGCCCGGATTCGTCGGATCACACTGGATGGTGATCAACTTGAAATCGGCAAACCGGTCCAGCACCTCCTCGAGTCGACCGTCGAAAAAGATTGTCCCATGATCAATGATAATGACCCGCTCGCATAATTCCTCGATGTCCGCCATGTAATGGCTGGTGAGCAGGATGGTGGTGTGCCGTCGCGCATTGTAATCGCGCAAAAATTCCCGGACAATTTTCTGCGAGACCACGTCCAAGCCCAGCGTGGGTTCATCCAGAAACAACACCTTGGGCTGATGCAACAGGACGGCGATGAGTTCCATTTTCATCCGTTCGCCCAGGGACATTTCGCGCACCACCACGTCCAGTTTGTCCCGTACGCCGAGCCGGTCGGTCATCTCGGCCACCGTGCGGTCGAGTTGCGCGCGGGTCAGGCCGTAAATGGCGGCGTTCAACTCGAAGGATTCCCGCGCGGGCAGGTCCCACCAAAGCTGATTTTTCTGGCCCAGCAACAGGGCGAATTGGCGGCGGTAACCGTCGGCGCGTTCCCACGGAACGTAACCGAGCACCCGCGCGGTGCCGTGCGTGGGATAGAGCAGGCCGGAGAGCATTTTGAGGGTGGTGGTCTTGCCCGCGCCGTTGGGACCGAGGAAGCCAACCAATTCCCCGGTTTCAATGCGAAAACTGACATCCTTGACGGCGAAGGTCGGTTCGTATTGCCGCCGCCACAACCCCCGCAACGCACCGGTGAATCCGGGTTGCTTTTTGTAGGTGCGGAAGGTTTTGGTCAGTCCACTGACTTCAATCGCCGGCATGGCAGGGATTATGGCGAAGGCACCGGGGCGGTCGAAAGAAAAAGCGTCGAGGCGCGACAGCGTCCCCCCTTGGCAAGTCACTCCAAACCACGTTCGCTGAGATCGTCTTCGTCCAATCCCAGGTAATGCCCCAGTTCGTGCAGGTAAGTGGTGCGTACTTCCTCTTGAAAAATTGTTTCATCGCCCTCCGCGAAATCCCACAGGTTGTAGAGGTAAAGAATGATCTGGGAGGGAATCGGCCAGGCGGCGCTGCCGTCTTCCGCATGGGTCGGGCCCACGAACAATCCCAACGTATCCGACGCAATGCCATCGGCCTGCACGGCCCGGCTGGGACGACGCTCGAAGGTCAACGGCAACCGCTGGGCCTGCTCGCGCAAGGCGCCCGGCAATGCGGCCACTGTGGTCTCCACCTCGGCCAGCGCCAGGCGCCGCAGTTTTTCCAGGCAGGGGCTCATGGCGTGCAATGCTAACGGGTCGGATTGGAGGGAAGCAATGCTTGGCTGGCTCCGGCGCGCGGCGTGGTTTTGACTCGGTTCCCGGCTTGGCTTAGTCTGCGGCCATGAGAGTGATCCGCCATACCGACGCCGATTTTGCCCATCGCCTGCGCGAAGTCGCGGCGCCGTCCAGTCTCTTCGACGCCGCCATCGAACAACGCACCCGCGCGATTTTGGAAGCGGTGCAATCCCGCGGCGATGACGCGGCGCTGGAATTCACCGCGCGGTTTGACGGGGCCCGTCTCACCGCCGACCAACTCGCCGTGACGCAAGCCGAGTGGCTGACGGCATCGCTTAAAGCGGACCCGGCCCTTCGCGCCGCCGTCGCCGAAGCGGAGAAAAACATCGCCGCCTTTGCCCGGCAATCACGCCGGCGGAACTGGCAAATGAAGAACGCACACGGCGCGATGGTGGGTGAAAAATTTGACCCGTTCCAGCGCGTGGGGGTTTACATCCCGGGCGGAACGGCCCCGCTGGTTTCCACCGCGCTGATGACGGTGACGCTCGCCCGGGTGGCGGGGTGTCCGGAAATCGTGGTCTGCACACCGGGCAACAAGGAGGGGTGCATCAATGCCGCGTTGCTGTTTGCCGCGCGGGCGGCGGGGGCCACGGAGCTCTACCGGTTGGGCGGCGCCCAGGCGATCGCGGCCATGGCGTATGGCACGCCGACAATCCGGTGCGTGCAGAAAATCTTCGGCCCCGGTAATGCCTACGTGGTGACCGCCAAGCGGCTGCTGGTGGGCCGGGTGGCGATTGATTTGTTGCCGGGCCCGAGCGAAGTGCTGGTGCTGGCCGATGCCACGGCGAATCCGCGCTTTGCGGCGGCGGATTTGCTGGCGCAAGCGGAACATGGTTCCGGCCACGAACGCGTCTGGCTGGTGACCACTTCGGGCCGGGTGCTCCGGGCGGTCGAGCGGGAAATCACGAAGCAATTGCCGCAACTGACGCGGCGGGAATATATCGAACGGGTGCTCGAGAACAACGCCTGGCTGATTCAGGTGAAGTCGCTCGAGGAGGCGGTGGCTTTGACCAATCAACTGGCGCCGGAACATTGCGAAGTCATGACGCGCCAGCCGCGTCGGGTGGCTGAGCGCCTGCGGACGGCGGGCGCCATTTTCCTGGGACCGTGGTCGCCGACGGTGTTGGGCGATTATGTGGCCGGCCCCAGCCATACTTTGCCAACCGGAGGCGCGGGCCGTTCGTTCGCCGGCCTGACGGTGGATCAATTTCAACGCCGCACGAGCATCGTCGAATACAACCGCGGTTCGCTCCGGAAGGCGCTGCCGGCGGTGCGTCAGTTCGCGCGACTGGAAGGCTTGGACGCGCACGGAGAATCAGCGGAAGTACGGCAGAAGAAATGAAAGTCGCGGTCGTTGCGCCGCGGGTTTTGTGCCTTCCGCTGATCCCGGAGGGAAACCGCAGCCCGGAAAGAGAAATGGGTGGTGAGCGCGAATCGCGCGCTTATTTTTGCATCACAAACGGCGGCAACGGACAATCCAAGGAATCGGCAATGACGCGGAGCAACTCCGCCTCGCGTTCCTGCAGGACGCCGTC
>MWDV01000252.1 GCA_002070715.1 Verrucomicrobia bacterium ADurb.Bin118 | reverse complement strand
TGGCCGCCGATGACGCCGGTATCAGCTTCCACCGGCAACGTCTTGAGCCCGCACCGCGCAAAGATGCGGGTGTAAGCGTCGTACATCTTCTGGTAGGCCACCTGCGCGGCTTCGTCGGTGGTATCGAAGCTGTAGGCGTCCTTCATGAGGAACTCGCGGGCGCGCAGGAGGCCGAAACGCGGGCGGATTTCATCGCGGAATTTGACGCTGATCTGGTAGAAATTTTTGGGCAATTGCCGGTAGGAATTGATCTCAGCGGCGGCGGTCAGAGTGATGACCTCCTCGGCGGTGGGACTGAGAAACCACTCGCGCTGGGCGGAGTCCCGGACCTTGAACAACACGTCCTTCGCGGTCTCGGCGCGCCCGCTTTGCTCCCAAATCTCCCGGGGTTGCAGCGCGGGCATGAGCACCTCGACGGCGCCGGCGCGGTCCATTTCCTCGCGGACGATTTGCTCGACCTTGCGCAGAACGCGCAGGCCGAGCGGCAGGAAGGTGTACACGCCGCCCGCCAGTTTGCGGATCAGACCGGCGCGGAGCAGGAGTTTATGGGAAAGGATTTCCGCGTCCGCCGGGGCTTCGCGGAGAGTGGCAACCAGTGTTTGAGACCAACGCATGTGAGAGGAGAAATTAGCGGGGAGAAGGGAGAGCCGTCAACTCCGCGCCGTTATTCGTGAGGCGGCGCGTTCACCGGCTTCCGCGTGCGGGTGTTTCAACGCCGCTTCTGCCGCCGCGCTCCTCACTTCACCGTGTTCACCAAAGGCGCGAGCCCTTGGATGCGCACTTCCAGCCGGTCGCCCGATTGGATCGGGCCGATGCCGCTGGGCGTGCCGGTGAGGATCACGTCGCCCGGGAGCAAGGTCAGGTTCATGGAGATGAAGCTGACGAGCTGGTAGCAGTTGAAGAGGAGCTGGCTCGTGTTGGAATTCTGGCGGAGCTGGCCGTTTTGGAAGAGCTGGATGCTGAGGTCGTGCGGGTTGAGCTTGGTTTCGATGTAAGGCCCCAGCGGGGTGAAGGTGTCGAACGACTTGCAGCGGCACCATTGGCCGTCCGAGGCTTGGATATTGCGGTCGCTGATGTCTTGCGCCGCCGTGTAGCCGAGGATGTAGCGCGCGGCGGCTTTGGTGGTGACGTTGCGGATGCGCCGGCCAATGACGATGGCCAGTTCCGCTTCGTAGTCGGTGCGATGCCGGGGGAACGGAATTTCAATCTTCCCGCCGTCGGGTAGTAATGAGGTGGTGGCTTTGATCCAAAACAACGGTTCCCGGGGCGGCGCCTTGCCGGTTTCGCGGGCGTGATCCGCGTAGTTCAGGCCGACCGCGATGATTTTGCTGGGGTTGATGGGCACCAACGTGCGCACGCCCTTGCCGGGCATCGGTTTTTTGTCGAACGACGGCGCGCCAAAAATATCGCCGCGCAGCCGGAACAACTCGCCGTCCACCACCTTCGCATGAAAAATTTCCGCGCCTTTCTGAAATCGGCCAATCGCTGCCATAGTGGGGTAATGCATAGCAAATTCCATCGTCCGGTCGCAAGCCGAAACTCGGCAGTGCTGAGGTAAACACGGCGTAAATCCAGTTTTCGGATGTGGAATAAAACGGTTTCGGCAGCGTCGCGCAAAGCAGGCTGAACCAATTCCTGACGGTCACTCCTGTTCTCTGGAGACGATCGTGAAAAGGAATCTTAACCCGATCCAAACTTTCGTTCCGAAAAATGCCGGCGGAATCCAAAAACCGGAGGCCCGGTATTTTTTCCTGACAAAGCGCCGGAGAGAACGCTACGCTGCGGGGGAATGAGCAGACCGCCGTTAATTTTGGTGGCCCCCCATATCGAGGCGCAGGGTGCGGATTCCCGGGATTTATCGTTGCAGGTTTCCCTGAATTATCAGCGCGCCTTGCTGGCTGCGGGCGGGTTGCCCCTGGTCATGCCGGTGACCACCACGCGCCGTCTGATTGCCGAATGTGTGCGGCTGGCGGATGGCGTGTTGTTGACCGGCGGACAGGATGTGAACCCGCGCCTGGCCTCACCGGGGGCGTCGGCCCGGTTGCGGGCCACGGCCAAAGTGACGCCGGATGGCGGGCGGCGCGACCTGCGTGAAATCCTCGTGGTGGACGAAGCGTTTCGGCAGCGCAAACCGTTGCTGGCCATCTGTCGGGGGCAGCAATTGTTGAATGTGGCGTTGGGTGGAACGTTGGTGCCGGACATCCTTTCCCTGCATCCCAAGGCCCTGAACCATCAGCGCCAGGATTTGAAGCGGGAAATCGTGCATGAAGTGCGATTGACAGCGGGGTCGTTGCTGGCCAGTATAATTGGCAAACGAAACCTGGGTGTCAACAGCACGCATCATCAAGCGGTGGAGCGCGTGGCCGGCCCTCTGAAAGTTGTGGCGCGCAGTCCGGACGGCGTGATCGAGGGGCTGGAATTGCGGGCGGATGCCCGCCGGGCGCTGCCTTTTTTGCTGGCGGTGCAGTTCCACCCGGAACGGCTGGTGGATCGGTATCCGGAACACCGGGCGATTTTTGAGGCTTTTGTGCGGGCCTGCGCCGCAAACAACGGCATTAATCTATGAAGCCAGAGATTAATCTATGAAGGCGAAAATCCTCTTGGTGGACGACGACCCCGATTTGCGGGAGCTTTGGGGGCAAATCCTCACCCAGAACGGCTGTACGGTCAGCTTCGCGGATTGCGGCGACGCGGCGCGCGACGCCTTGGGACGGGAACAACCCGACCTCGTGTTGCTGGATTACAAACTGCCGGAAAAGCCGGACACCCCTCCGGAGAAGATCGGCCTTACCTTGCTCCCCCAGTTCCGGCGGGAATGGCCGGAAACCGAAGTCATCATGCTGAGCGCCCACGGCTCGACCGAAATCGCGGTCGAGGCCGGGCGGCTGGGGGCGTATAATTTCATCAGCAAACCGTTTGAGTCGGAAAAACTCATCGCCGACATCAAATGCGCGTTGGAGCATCGGGAGCAGCGCCACGAAAACCGCGCGCTGCGGCTGGCCTTGGAAACCTTCAGCGGCGTCAATTCGCCGGTGTTCAAGAGCGCCGCCATGCAGGAAGTGGTGCGCACGGTGGAACGCCTCGCGCCGACGGACGTGGCCATTTTGGTCACCGGGGAGAGCGGCACCGGCAAAGAGGTGATCGCCGATCTGATTCACAGTTTGAGCGCGCGCAACAAAAGCAAGATCATCAAGGTCAACTGCGCGGCGCTGCCCCGGGAACTCATCGAGAGCGAGTTGTTTGGCTCGGTGAAAGGCGCATTTACCGGGGCACATGCCGACCGCGAGGGGCTCTTCCGCGCGGCGGAGGGGGGCACGCTCTTTTTGGATGAGATTTCCGAGATGCCGGTGGATACCCAAAGCAAACTGTTGCGGGTGCTGCAGGATCAGGAGGTGCGGCCCGTGGGCGGCAAAGCCAGCTACAAAACCAACTGCCGCATTCTCACGGCCACCAACCGGCGGCCGGAGGAGGCCATCAAAGACGGCAAACTGCGGGAGGATTTGTATTACCGCATCAGCGCCATTTCGGTGCATCTGCCGCCGTTGCGCGAGCGGCGCGACGACATTTTGCCGCTGGCCAACGCCTTTTTGAAACGCTTCAGCGCGCAGGCCGACCGGCGGATTTCCAGCTTTTCCGCCGCTGCGGCGGATCGGCTGATCGCCTTCGACTGGCCGGGGAACGTGCGCCAGCTTCAGAACGAAGTGCAACGCGCCGTGTTGTTGAGCGAAGGTCCGCAAGTGGAGGCCAGCGATCTTTCCATCAGCCGGCTCACCGCGGGAGGCGGCGAGAATTCCGATACCAACTTCACGTTGCTGGAAGGCGTGGAACGCAACGCCATCGCCCAGATGCTCCGGGAAACCGGGGGCAACAAGCTGGAAGCGGCCAAACGCCTCGGGATCGGCCGCCAGACGCTCTACAACAAGATCAAGGCCTACGGCATCGAAGTATAACCGGCGATTGAAAAGTCTCTTGTGCGCCGCCGATCGGAGAGGGCGGTTTGAGGATTGGCCCGCGTGGAGGGACTGATTTATTTTGCCGCCATGACATTGCGACCTTGGATTCGGGTGGTACTGCGGAGCCTCGCCGGTTTGTTGTTGGTGCTGGCGCTCGGCGCTGGCGGTGTTTGGTGGTATTTCCATCCCTCTTACGAGCGGACCAATGGCATTGTCTATGGGCGCCGCGGCGATCAAGAACTGGCGCTGGATGTGTTGCGTCCCGCGCGCGCCAACGGCCGGGGGGTGCTGGTGCTGGTGAGCGGGGGGTGGAAATCGAAGAGCCCGGGTTCATTTGGCGCCGGGTTGACCGCCCCGTTTTTGCGCCGGGGTTACACCGTCTTTCCCGTTTATCACGTGTCGCAACCGCAGGCGACGGTGATGGAGATTATCGAGGATATGCATCGCGCGGTGCGGTTCGTGCGATATCACGCCGCCGAATACGGGGTGGACCCGGAACATCTCGGCGTCACCGGCGGCAGCGCGGGCGGGCATTTGAGTCTGATGCTGGCCACGCGCGGTGGACCGGGACCGGCGGAGGCGGCGGATCCGGTGGACCGCGCCAGCAGCGCGGTGCAGGCGGTGGCCATTTTCTTTCCCGTCACCGACCTGTTGAACTTGGGGAGTTCCCGGGAAAACCTGGGCGACGGCGGTCCACCCAAGAGTTTTCGGCGCGCGTTTGGTCCGCAGTCCACCAACCTCGAAGTGTGGCGGGTGATCGGGCGCGAATCTTCCCCGATTTATTTTGTCACGAGCAATCTGCCGCCGGTATTGATCCATCACGGAGACGCCGACACGTTGACGCCGTTGGAACAGTCCGAATGGTTTGCCGCCAAAGCCGCCGAAGTTGGTCGGCCCGTGAAGTTGGTTGTCCATCACAAAGGCCAGCACGGGTGGTTCAGCATGGTGCTCGATCTGCGCCAGTTTGTGCGTTGGTTTGACCAGCATTTACGCGAT
>MWDV01000251.1 GCA_002070715.1 Verrucomicrobia bacterium ADurb.Bin118 | reverse complement strand
GCCGGCTTGGAGGCGACGCTGGCGCTCAAGGCCGAATTCTTCAATCCGCTGGGCAGTGTCAAAGACCGCATCGGTGTGGCCATGATTGCCGCCGCTGAGCGCGAGGGAATCCTGACGCCGGACACCACCATCATTGAACCGACCAGCGGCAACACCGGAATCGCGCTGGCGTTTGTGGCGGCGGCCAAAGGATACCGGCTGCTGCTCACCATGCCGGAAACCATGAGTGCGGAGCGGCGCACGCTCATGGCGTTGCTCGGCGCCCGGCTCGTGCTCACCCCCGGCGCCGAGGGCACGATCGGCGCCGTCAGAAAAGCCGAGGAGTTGCACCGGGAAATCGCCGGGTCTTGGGTGCCGCAACAGTTCAATAATCCGGCCAATCCCGGGATCCACCGCCAAACCACGGCGGAGGAGATTTGGCGGGATACCGACGGGCGGGTGGACATTTTGGTGTCCGCCGTTGGCACCGGCGGCACGATCACCGGCGTCAGCGAAGTGATCAAACCGCGCAAGAAAAGTTTTCGCGCCATTGCGGTGGAGCCGAAAGATTCGCCGGTCATCACGCAGACCCGCAACGGCGAACCGCTCAAGCCCGGACCGCACAAAATCCAAGGCACGGGCACGGGGTTTGTGCCGCAGGTGCTGAACCTGGACATCCTGGACGACGTAATCACCGTCAGCAACGAGGACGCGTTTGACACGGCCCGCCGGTTGGCATTGGAGGAGGGAATCTTGGCCGGCATTTCCACTGGCGCCAACGTTTGGGCGGCTTTGCAGGTTGCCCGCCGTCCGGAAAACAAGGGGAAACTGATCGTGACCATCGGTTGTGACACCGGCGAACGCTATCTCAGCACGCCCCTGGCCGAGGAAGCCCGTAAACAAGTGCAAAGTTAACATCCGGCCAGACCTTTCTCCGGCGGGCGCGCAGTCGTAGCCAGGCCAACCCGCCCGATGCTCAGTGATCGGCATACGCCTCTTGCCACCACTCGCAGCACGCCGTAGTCAGCGAGCAACTTGGCGCCATCCTCGTGATTTTGGACGGCTGATGGCTTGTGATCCTGCCGGGGTCGCACGGCGCACACCCAGCAAACGCGCCCCCACCGGTCGTGCTTGCGATCCGCCGAAGTAACTTGGTCAAAAACCTGATCGAGCCCGCAACCGGATCGCGCGGAAAGAAGTCGTAATTTTCCCGCCGACGGCCTAAATTCAGACATGAAGAAGCCGTATCCTTCGAACTGCGTTTTCATGATATGGGTGGGATTTCTTTTCCCCTTCATCCTCACGCTGGCTCAAGAGGGTGACTATGAACTGGAGAAGGTCCGAGGCATGGAAGCGTTTGCCGGGTCCGCAGAGGCGAGGCTTCTGTTGCGACAGAATGGTTTTGTCGTCGCGGACCCGATGTTCAAACAAATTTTCGAGGCCTACATCAAAAGCCCGGAGATCGAGCCGCCTTCGGAAGATAATCCGCACGGCAGCATCCTACCGGTCTTCATCACCACGGATTCCGCCTGGCACACCTATCATCTCCTGCTGGAGGAAGGCGTGCGGGAACTGGAGGCAATCCAGGCGGAACGACTGCTTCGGTTCTCGCGCCGGCTCCTCGCCGCCACGCAAACGCGCGCCCCGCAACTCGGTCCGAGCGCCGGGTTGTTGCGCCGTTATGCGTCCGTGGGCCTGGCGTTGCAGGAGGCGGCGCACCGGCAGACGCTCACCGGGCCGGAGAAAAATATCGTGGATGGTTTGCGCGCCGGCCAAGCCGCGCCGCTCTCGATGGAGGTGGGTTTCCCACTTTCCCCGGCCCAGTTTCGCGCGCAGAGTTTTTACGCGGGGGCACCGCCGTTGGCCGATTATTTCACCGCGCGGCAATGGTATGCCACGGTCGTGTTCCGCTTGAACCACGCGCGCGAGACCCAGGCCGCCGTGGCGCTCGCCACGCTGATTGCCGGCGATGCCGAATTATCCGGCTTATGGCAACAGCTTTCCGACCCATTTGACCGGCTCCTCGCGCGGGCGGAAGATGGCGCCATTCCCCAATACGCGGCGGTCGCCGGGGCGGTGGCGGGCACCAATCCCGCGGCCCTCTCCGCGAAACAACTGGCCGCCATTCAAGACCAACTGGCGGAGCGGTTGCCGCTGCCGCGCGTCAACGATCAATTACTTCAGCCCGAGGAATACGCGCAGTTCGGCAAGCTGACGCGCGGGTTCCGTTTGCTGCCGCCGCGGCAACTGCCGTGCGCGGTTTGCTTCCAGCAAACGACCGACCCGGAAATTCCCGACCGTTGGCAGCCCTCGGGGCTGGATTATTTCGCGGCGGCGCCGGAGCTGCGTTCGCCCGCCGCCTTGCGGGCGGTGCAAAGCCAGTTCGGGAAAAAGATCGGCGACCGGATCGCGCAGGTGCCGTGCGGGTCGCTGCCGGATTCGCTATTCGGAGAGGCGATGCGCTTGCTCGCCCGGTTGCAAGAACCACGGCCGCCGCAAGTCGCACCCGCCCTGCGCACCGCCGCATGGCATGACCGGCAACTGTGGACGCAACTCGGGGCCTGGGCCGAACAGCGGCATACTTGGGCGCTGCATACGAAACTTAACGTGCTGTATTTGGGGCTCACCGCCCCCCCACGGGAATGGTCACGCCGTATCCCGAGTTCTTCGCCGGGCTGGCAAAACTGGCGCGCGCCACGGCAACGGCCCTTGACCAAGCCGGGTTGGACCCGGTTTTCGATGCGCGGACCGCCGCCGCCAGCTTGCGGGAAATGCTTCAGCTTTTTGACAGCATCATCTCCAGCCGGGATGAGCGGGAGTTGGAACAGGTTTCCGGGAAACTGGAACAGCTTGAACAGTTCACGGAGCGTTATTATGAAAGACACAAGGAAACATGGGAAAAGGCCGAGCCGCAAAAAATGTATCAGCGAATGCGGCGGGAATTGAAGGAGTTGGCGGAACGCGGCACCAAACCCGGCCCCCTCGCAACGGCGGATCAGGAAAACCTGCGGCTGTTCTTTGATTGCCGCCAGAACGCCCCGCAATGGCTCCGCGATTTCGCGCCGGTCTGCGATCAGCTCGCGGTGTTGGCCGGAAAATCCCTGACGGGAGAACCGTTGACCAAAGACAACGCGGAGTGGATGGCCAACTACGGGATCACGCTCGCCCGCTTTCATTTTTATTACGGCAACGCTTACTTGGAGCCGCGGGATGACTTTCCCAAAGTAACCCGCATCTTCTCGAATCCACTCACCGACTCCATGCTGTATGCCGGCGTGGCGCGGCCGCAGGCGCTTTATGTCATCGTGCCGGGGGAGAATGCGCTCCAGCTTTACCGCGGCGCGGTGCTGACCTATCGCGAGTTCACCCGGCCAACCGACCAGCCGCTGGACGACGCCGCGTGGCGGGAATTGATCGCCAAAGGTGAAACGCCCCCCGCGCCGCCGTTTACCCGGAGCTTTTACGCCGAAACCACCGTGGCGACACTGCTCGAAAAACTTCGGGGACTGATTTCCAGCGAGGACGCCACATACCGAAGGGTTGAAGATCTCCTCTGGCAGCTCGGCGCGCGCGCGACGGCGGCGGACTTGCCCGCCTTGTTTGAAATGCTGCCGCAGACCGGTGAAAACGCCGAGGTCGCCGAGGCGTTGGTCACGATTATTTCGCGTTTGCCTTGGGAATCCCGGCAGAACGACCTGATCGCCTGGCTCGGGGCGGACCGGCCACACCTGGCCATAACCGCCGCGCACATTCTGGCTTCACGCCCGTCCGCCTTGGATGTCCCGGCGCTGATCTCCGCCTTTCCCCGGCAATCGGCGCTCGCCCGCCGCTTGACGTGCGTGCTCCTGAGCCGGGTACCGCAACCCTCCGCATCCGGGCGCGCTCTGCTCCTCCAGGCACTGCGCGATCCGGCGGATGGCGTGCGTTGGCAGGCCGCGCTGGCCATTTACCAGGCCGGCTGGAACGAGGCCGAAAGCCGGGCCGCGTTATTGCAAACCTTGAATGACACCAACGAGATCGTCGGCGCGGCGGCGGCGTATGCGCTCGGCAAACTGGGCGCGACAAACGCGGCGCCGGTCTTGTTGGCGAAACTCCGGGAGCGCCTGCAAGTGCCGCCTTTGATGTCCGAGAACGCGTCCCCTTCCGTCCGCGCCGTCACGCAAGACCTTTACGGTATGGTATTCCACACCGATGAATTACTCGACGTGGACAACCTCCGCTCGCGCTTGGAACGAACGGCGCCTCCGCCCTTACCAGGGCCGGCCAGCCAGCGCCGGCGGTTTCAGCCGTTTGATCGGCCGACCCATAATTTCAACCTCGCCGATGCGTTGATCGAAGCGCTCGGCGCATTGGCCTGCGCCGAGGCGACGGAGGAATTGTTCAAATTGCGCGACACCGTTTATCAGGTCGAAGCCACGCGGGCGCTGGCCCGGTTGGCGCCGGATCGGTTGACCCGCGACCTGCTGGCAACGGCCCGGGATCCGCACACGGACAGCTACTTGCGGGAGCGCGCGTTGATCACGCTGGGAGACCTCGCGTTGACCAATTGTGTGCGCGAGCTGGTGCCGCTGCTGGACGATACCACCCCGATTGAATACTCCCGCGCCGGTCGCGGCCCCGCTTGGCGGGTGTGCGATCGAGCCGCCCAAACCATGGCCACGTTGCTGGGCTGGGAGCATCCGATCATGATCCTCTCGTCCCGCCCGGAACTCCGGGCGGCCTTGATCGC
>MWDV01000250.1 GCA_002070715.1 Verrucomicrobia bacterium ADurb.Bin118 | reverse complement strand
GTCACCCGGTTCATGTGCCGTTCCAGCAGCGCTTGTTCGTCCTCCGCGCTCAAGCTGCGGTAATGCGGCACGCGCTCGTAATAATCGTGGGCGACCAGATTAAACACGTCCTCTTCCAGATTGGCCCCCGTGCAGGTGATTAAATGGACCTTGTCGCGCCGAATCATTTCCGCGAGGGACAACCCCAGCTCCGCCGTGCTCATGGCGCCGCCCAGCGTGATCATCATTTTGCCGCCCGCCGCCAGATGCGCGACATACCCCTGGGCTGCGTCCACCAACGCCGCCGCGTTGAAATGACGGTAGTGATGCTGCAGGAAACGGGTCAGGTGACCGCCCGCGGGTTTCGTTTTGGCCGACTGCTTCTTTTTCATGTTCAAGGGGTTCATCGTATCATTTGTGCGCGCCACGGAAATTGGAAGCGGCCACCCGTCCGCGCCGCAACGCGCCGGACATCAGTGGTCATGGCCCGCCATCCGTCGGCGGCACTCTTCTAAGCCGTCATCCCGCGCGGCACAAGCCTTTTCTCCCCCCGCGCGCATCGTTCGCCTTGTCCTCGCGGAGAGACTGGCCTACGTTGCGGCCCCGACAGATGAACACCCCGGACCAACCGCCTCCGGAGACCCCACCGCGTCCCGGCTTGGTGCAACGCGCGTTGAACACCATTGAATGGGCCGGCAACCGGCTGCCGGATCCCGCCATGCTCTTTGTTTGGGCGTTGTTGCTCACGCTCCTCACGTCGGCCTTTCTGGCTTCCGTGGATTTTGACGCGATGGATCCGCGCACGGTGCAACGCGATGCCGCCGGGCAGATCACCCAGGCGGAAAACATCCGTGTGCTCAACCAACTTTCCGGTCCGGCGCTGGCGACCTTTCTGGCGCGGATGGTGAAGACGTTCATTGAATTTCCGCCGTTGGGCGTGGTGCTGGTGGCGTTGCTCGGGGTGGGGGTGGCGGATCAAACCGGCTTCATTCGAGCCGCCATCCGCGCCCTGTTGAACCTGACCCCGAGCCGGTGGCTGACGCCGATGCTGTTGCTGGTGGCGATCGTGAGTCACTCGGCGGGGGACACCGGTTACGTGCTCGTCATCCCGCTGGGGGGCGTGATTTTTGCGGCGGCGGGCCGCCATCCCCTGGCGGGAATTGTGGCCGCATTCGCCGGTGTGTCGGGCGGGTTCAGCGCCAACTTCCTGCCCTCCAGCCTCGATCCCCTCCTGCAAGGGTTTACCCAGTCCGCCGCGCAGATCATTGATCCGACCCGCACGGTCAATCCACTTTGCAACTGGTTTTTCACCAGCGCGTCCTGTCTGGTCATCATCGGTGTCGGCACCTGGATCACCGACCGGGTAATCGAACCCCGCCTGCGGAACGTGCCGGTGGATGGCGAAACCCCGGACGCCTCCGCGACGGAACCTTTGACCCCGCGCGAACGCCGCGCGCTATGGGTCAGCTTGGGCGCGGTGGGGCTCGGGCTGGGAGGGCTGACCCTGGCCGCGTGGCCGGCCGGATCGCCGCTGCGTTCCGCGTCCGGTTCGTTGACGGCGCACGGCGCGCCGCTGATGGATTCCATCATCGGCCTGATCTTCCTGCTTTTTCTCGTGCCGGGCGTGACCTACGGCATCATCGTGGGCACGGTGCGGAATCATCGCGATGTCATCAAAGCGATGAGCCATTCCATGAGCACCATGGGCTATTATCTGGTGATGGCGTTCGCGGCGGCGCAGTTCACTTACGTATTCCGTGAATCGAACCTGGGCGCGTTGCTGGCGGTGAAAGGGGCCCTGTTTCTGCAACAACTGGGGCTGCCGGGTCAAGTCACCATTGTCGGTATCATCATTTTGAGCAGCGCGGTGAACCTGTTGGTGGGCTCGGCCTCGGCCAAGTGGGCGTTTCTGGGCCCGATCTTTGTGCCCATGTTGATGCAACTGGGGCTTTCCCCCGAGTTGACCCAGGCGGCGTATCGCGTCGGCGATTCCAGCACCAACATCATTACGCCGTTGCTGCCGTATTTCCCGTTGATCGTCGTCTATGCCCAGCGCTACGTGAAACGCACCGGCATCGGCACCCTCGTGTCGCTGATGCTGCCCTACGCGCTGCTGTTCTTGATCTCGTGGACGTTGTGCCTGCTGATCTATTGGGGACTGGGACTGCCCTTGGGCTTGCAGGCGCCCTACACGTATCCTTGAACAAATCTCCGGGCGCGCCGCGACGGCCCGTTCAACGCACGGTCCTTCATCAGCTTTGAGGGAACATCCGGCCCGGCGTCCGCGCTCCTGTTGGTTCAGAGGCGTTTGAGATGAAAGCCGCCGTCCACGTTGATGATTTCGCCCGTGCTGAAAGGCAGCAAATCCTGGGCGATGGCGACGACGGCTTTGCCCACATCCCCGGGTTGTCCCCAGCGCGGGATGGGCGTCAACCCTTCGCCGATGAGGCGGTCATATTTTTCCTTCACGCCCGCGGTCATGTCCGTGGCGATGATCCCGGGGCGGATTTCATAAACATTGATGCCGTGGGCGGCGAGGCGCGCGGCGAACAAGGGAGTGAGCATGGCCAGCGCCGCCTTCGACACACAGTAATCACCCCGGTTGATGGAGGCGGTGTACGCCGAGATGGAAGAAACCGTTACGATCTTGGGACGGTATCCATCGGGAGCGTTTTCGCGGGCGGCGATTTGCTCGACCATCCAGCGTGCCGCCAGTTGCGTCAGGAAGTAAGGCCCTTTCACATTGATGGCGATCAACCGGTCAAAGCTTTCCTCGCTCGCTTCAAGAATGTCCGCGCGAATGTTCGGTGCCACGCCCGCGTTGTTGACCAGCAAATCCAACCGGCCAAAGGTTTGTCGGGTGAAATCAATCAGCCGGTGGCGGTCCGCTTGTCGGCTGATGTCCGCCTGGCACAGTTCCGCCCGCACTGCCTTGCCGCTCTCGCTGGCGGCGCGCCGACACTGGTCCGCGGTCTGTTCCGCCGCCGGATGATTGCCCGCGTAATTGATGATCAGATCGTAGCCGACCCGCGCCAGTTCCAGAGCGATGCCCCGGCCAATCCCGCGCGACGCCCCCGTGATTATTGCCACCGGATTCACGCGGCCAGCATAACGGCGGGCGAACCGGGCGAAAGCGAAAACCGCCCGGATGATTCTGGTTGAGTGGGTTTCCTCCTTTTGGCTATAACCCGACTCGCTTATGAAACGAACCGCATCCACCATTCCCACTCCGGTCACCCGCCGTGATTTCCTGAAAACTTCCGCCGCCGCCACCGCCGTGGGCGCCTTGGCCGCGCTGGACGTCTCGCGCTTTGCCCATGCGGCGGGGAGCGACATTCTCAAAGTCGGCCTGATCGGCTGTGGCGGCCGCAATGCGGGCGCGGGGTTGCAGGCGTTGACCGCCGATCCCGGCGCCCGGCTGGTGGCGCTGTCGGACATCTTCCAAAACCGCATCCAGGAGACCCTCAACAACATCCGCGCGCGCAAACCGGAGCAGGTGCAGGTGACCCCGGATCATTGCTTCACCGGTTTTGATGGGTATAAACAGGTGGTTGCGGCCGCGGATGTGGTGTGCATTGCCAACGCGGCCAAGTTCCATCCGTTGCACGTCAAGGCCGCTGTGGAAGCGGGAAAACATGTGTTTGTGGAAAAACCGCACGGCATTGATCCTTACGGCATCAAGATGCTGCGCGCCGCCGTCGCGCTGGCCCGCGAGAAAAAACTCTCCCTCGTTTCCGGGCTGCAAAGCCGCTACCACGAAGGATATGTGGAAACCGTGAAACGCATCCAGGAGGGGGCCATCGGCGAGATCATTGCCATCGAGGAAAAATTTCTGCGCGCTCCCTACCGGGTGTTTCCCCGGCCGGCGGGCATGTCGGAATTGAACTGGCAATGCTTCACGCAATATCACTTCACCTGGTTGTCCGGCGACGATGTGCCGCAATCGCTCATTCACAATCTGGACCGGGCCAGTTGGGTGCTCGGCGACACGCCGCCCGAAAAATGCCAAGGACTGGGCGGCCGCTCCTCGATGACCGACCCGATCTACGGCGATGTCTTCGACCATCACTCCGTCATCTATCAATGGCCCAACGGCGTCCGGGTATATGCCTTCTGCCGCACGACGAGCGGCTGTTACGACGAGAATTCCAGCACCGTTCTCGGCACCAAGGGCCGGGCGCATTTGATGCAAAGCCGCATCACCGGCCACACCCCCTGGCGCTGGCAAGGTCAGTGCGATCCGTATCAAGTTGAGCATGACCGCCTGTTCGCCGCCATCCGCGCGGGGCAACCCCTCAACAACGGCGATTACATGTGCCGCAGCTCGCTCATCACCATCATGGGCCAACTCTCCTGCTACACCGGCCAGGAAGTAACGTGGGAGGCGGTGGAGACGTCGGATTTCTTTTTCCCCCCCAAACCGGAGGACTGCCGGGATGACATGACGCCGCCCACCCGTCCCGGGCCCGACGGCTGTTATCCGACCCCCATTCCCGGGCGCACACGCTTGCTCGAAGAAGTCCCGGCCCGGTGACTTCGCTGTCCGTTGCCTTGTCCCGCCGGCGGGGGTGCGCTAGGGTTCGCGCGTGATTCACGACGCGTCATTGGACGACCTGCGGCACAAGGTTTGGGATGGCGGACGCATTGACGCCGCCGAGGCGTTGCGTCTGTACCGGCTGCCGTTGGAGGAACTCGGCGCCCTGGCCGACCGGCGGCGGCAACGCGCCAAGGCCCGCGCGTACGCCGGACGCGGCAATGACATTGTGACGTACATCGTGGACCGCAACGTCAACTACACGAATGTCTGCAACGTCTATTGCAAATTCTGCGCGTTCTACCGCACCGAACGGGACCCCGAGGCCTACGTCATCAGCCACGCGGAGATGGACCGGAAGATCGAGGAAACCATCGCCCAGGGCGGCACGCAGTTGTTGTTGCAAGGCGGCCACCATCCGCGGTTGACGAAGCAGTGGTATCTCGACCTGTTGCACCACATGAAGACGAAGTTTCCCCAGGTCAACATCCACGGCTTCAGTCCGAGTGAGTTTATCCATTTCCGCGAGGTTTTCGGCGAGCCGTTGGAAACGATCATCGCCGATTTCGCGGCGGCCGGG
>MWDV01000249.1 GCA_002070715.1 Verrucomicrobia bacterium ADurb.Bin118 | reverse complement strand
GTTCCTTCAAATAACCCGGTAGATTCATGGATCGTGTACAATGAATTCTGGCCGCCCACAGCCCGCCCGGCTACAATAAGCCGGTCCTGGTTGGGACGCGAGCGCGGAGTGCGTCTGCTGTTTCGGAGACATGATCTATGAACATCAAACGGGTGCTTAAATTGATTCTGGCAATGGTGGCTGCCGGATGGGGCGCTGGATGCGCCATAAAAAGCGATGAGGCCGCGTCGGGGTACGCCCCGTTGCCGGTGGCGCCGGCGGCGGCCGCGCCCCCCGCCCTTTCCGAACAGGTGGCCCAAGCCCTCACCGTTCCTCCCACGGCCTTTGTCGGCGAAGGATGGCAATCACTTTTTGACGGCCAGCACCTCGGAAACTGGCGGGAAATTGATTATGCCGGACGCGGCGAAGTGCGCGTGGAATCCGGCTGCCTCCTGCTGGACATGGGCAGCCCGTTTACGGGTGTTCGGTGGACGAACAGTTTTCCCACGGATGGTTATGAGATCGCCTTTGATGCCATGCGGACTTTGGGATCGGATTTCTTCTGCGGACTTACGGTGCCGGTGGGCAACTCGCATTGCACGTTCATCGTCGGCGGATGGGGAGGCGGATTGGTGGGGCTTTCGAACCTCGACGGATATGACGCGTCGGAAAATGAAACCACCCGGTTCATGAATTTTGACACGGGCCGCTGGTATCGCATCCGTCTGCGGGTGACCGCCGAACGGCTCGAGGCCTGGATTGACCAGGATAAACTGGTGTCGGTGGCGCGGGCCGACCGGGATTTCTCGCTGCGCCCGGGCGACATTGAGCTCTCGGCGCCGCTGGGCATTTCCGCGTGGCAAACCGGCGCCGCCCTGCGTGAAATTCGCTGGCGAAAAGTGACTGCGCCCGATTCCACTCGGAAGTGAGCCTTCACCCCGGCGCGCCCCATCGCCCAGCACAACCGCCTCCCCGAAAGCACCCAGGACGCCCGGTTTCCGGATGCGGAATAACGGAAAACCATTCCGTTCCTGATCGCATGGCGGCTTCTGGTTTTTCGTCCGCCGCACCTGCGTAAGAGGATAAGGACCATTCCCAGTTCTGTCCGGACTTGTCCCCTTGCTGGTCCCGCCGGTTTGTTTAATCTGTGACCCATGACGATTCCCGAAATCCTCGCAAACGAAGAACTGCGCCGCCATGAGTTCCCGGTGACAACCCAAAACATTTTCCTGGCCCATGCCGGCGATTGTCCGCTGCCCCGGCGCGTGGCGGAGGCCATCGCCGCGTATGCCCGGCTCGCCGCGACCGGCGACCAGGAGCGCCACATCTATCCGCAAATTCTCAGCGACACCCGGCAACTGGGCGCCCGGCTGCTCCATTGCCAAGCGGAGGAAGTATCCCTGGTCGGGCCGACGTCGCTGGCCTTGAGCCTGATCGCCGGCGGCCTGGAATTCCGGCGGGGTGACAATGTGCTGGTCTATTTCGATGATTATCCCTCGAACGTGTATCCGTGGATGGCGTTGGCGGAACGCGGCGTGGAGGTGCGGCTGTTGAACACCCGGGGACTGGGCGCCATCCGGCCGCGCGAAGTGCTCGGACAGGTGGATGAAAACACGCGTTTGGTGGCGCTGGCCTCCTGTCATTTCATTAGCGGTTTCCGGCTCGAATACGCCGCCATTGGCCGCGAACTCCGCGAGAAAAACATCTGGTTTTCCTTGGATGCCATCCAAACCCTCGGCGCCTTTCCCACCACCATGGAACAGGTGGACTTCGCGGCGGCGGACGCGCACAAGTGGCTGCTCGGCCCGTGCGCGGCGGGATTGCTATACGTGCGCCAACCGCTGCAGGAACAACTGCATCCGGGCACGTATGGATGGAACAACGTGCGGTGCCCGAACTACGCGGCCCAGGAACAAATCACCTTCCGCACCGGGCCAGGCCGGTTTGAGCCGGGCACCTACAACCTGCTGGGCATTGTGGGTCTCAAGGCGGCGCTGGAGTTATTGCTCGAGCTCGGCGTCGAGAATATTGCCGCCGAATTACTGCGCAAACGCGCCGGGCTCGTGCCGGCCTTGCAGGCGAAAGGTTACGTCGTGTTAAACGCCGATGTCCCTGTGGCGAACGCCAGCGGCATCGTATCGTTTCATAAGCCCGGCCAGGACATGGCCGCGCTGCACGAAAAACTGACCGCCGCCAATATCATCACCTCGCTGCGCACCGACCGCGCCGGGCAACGTTACATCCGGCTCTCGCCGCACTTTTACAACACCGACGATGAGTTGCGGCGCGTGGTGGAATTGCTGTAATGGCCCGGGCGGGCCCGGTTTCCGCGATTTCGGGTTTGTCGGCGCTGGCTTGGGTTGCGTATCGTGCCAGCATGGATTTGGGTCGGGAAATCAGCACGGCCACGGCGTAGCGTTCTCCCGCCCGGGATAAACGCCAGCGCCCGCGTTCACCGGGTCAGAGCGTTTTTGGTTTTAGGCCTGCTTCAGCGCGTATCCAAGTTTAATCCATGGTGCGGAAAGGAATTTTCGAAGAGGGGCAAGGGAGAACGAACTGAGCCGCAGCTTGGCGAAAATGGTTTACCGAGTGAATATGGCAATCGCACCTGGACCCGCGGTTTTCTCTTCCCGATGCGTTGGCCAACGACCAGCGCATCTCCCAACCGCCGGTTGACGACTTAATCAATTTAGCGGCCCGGGACAGTTTGGGATGGAAGCAGTTCATCCGGTCCGAGTACATTGGTTCAGAAAATTAGCAGCAACCAACGCCGCTAAGCGAAAGACGATTTTATGGAAAACGAACGGAAAACTCTCGATCAACGCCACGCCATGACCGAGCTGGAACGGCTGCGTCATTCCTGCGCCCACGTCATGGCCACCGCCATCTTGCGCCTCTGGCCCGATGCCCAATTCGCCTACGGCCCGCCGGTCGAGAACGGCTTTTACTACGATCTGGAATGCGCCCATCGTATCTCGCCCGAGGACTTCGAAAAAATCGAGGCGGAGATGAAGAAGGAAATCAAAGCCAATCATCCGTTTGAAAAAATCGTGGTGACGCGGGCTCAGGCAATCAACGACGCGCAAAGCGGACGCCTCGGCGGCTTGACCGAGCGCCCGGATAATCCAAGCAAATTCAAGCTGGACCTGTTGACGCAGATCCCCGAGCACGAGCCGATTTCCTATTACCGGAATGGCGAGTTCATTGATCTCTGCGCCGGGCCGCACGTGATGCGCACGGGCAACATCGGCGCGTTCAAGCTCACCAGCGTGGCCAGCGCCTATTACAAAGGCGACGAAAACAACCCACAGCTCCAGCGCATCTACGGCACGGCGTTCAAAAACAAGACGCAACTCGACGAGTATTTCAAAATGCTCGAGGAGGCAAAGAAGCGCGACCATCGCCGGATCGGACAGGAGATGGGGCTTTACGTGATTGATCCGGAATATACCGGGCCCGGCATGCCGCTCTGGCTGCCCAAAGGCACGGTGCTGGTGGAGGAACTGGAAAAGCTGGCCAAGGAAACCGAATTTGCCGCCGGTTTCGTCCGTGTGCGCACACCGCATCTGGCCAAGGAGAAAATGTACAAAACCTCCGGCCACCTGCCGTATTACGCGGAATCAATGTTTCCACCGATGGAGCTGCGCGAAAGTGAAGTAAAGGGGAGCGCACGCGTCTCGCGTGCGGTTTCCGGCGTCTCGCCGGAAACATCAGGAGGCACAAAGTATTCCAAGCGTAATCTGCCGCATTTCGAACGTCCCTGGGCCAAATACATGGTTACGTTCAGTACGGCTGAACGAAAACAGCTTTCGCCCCAAGCCCGGGACATCGTCTTGAACAGTCTGCTGTTCATGCATGAGCAGCGACGCTATGAACTGTATGCGGCGTGCGTGATGCCGGATCACGTTCATTTGCTTTTTGAGCCGCAAGTCAAAGCGTTGGACGCGGAAGGCAAAGCGATATTCTGGTCAGTGTCAGATATCTTGCACTCGATAAAATCTTTCACCGCGCACGAAATCAATGACGCGGAAAATATGTCCGGCAACGTCGTTTGGGAGAAGGAATCGTTTGATCGCATGCTGCGCGGCGCGACGGATTTGGAGGAAAAATTCCATTATATTTGTCGGAATCCATGGGATGCCGGACTAGCGAAGCCGGACGAGGATTATCCGTGGTTGTGGACGCCCGGTTCCCCTCGGCGGGACGCCGAGGGACACACGCGAGACGCGTGTGCTCCCCAAACCAGAAACAGCACGGCCGATTCTGCCGCGGTTTCGGATGTCTCACCCGAGTCAACTCCGATTGACCGCTACTACCTCAAAGCCATGAACTGCCCGCATCACCACCGCATTTTTGCGGCTGAGCCGCGCAGTTATCGCGACCTGCCGTTGCGCCTGGCGGAATACGGCTGCTGCTATCGCTACGAGCAGTCGGGCGAGTTGTTCGGCCTCATGCGCGTGCGGTCGCTCAACATGAACGACGCGCACATCTATTGCACCGAGGAGCAGTTCGCCGCCGAGTTCAAGGCGGTGAACGACATGTATTTGAAATACTTCAAACTGTTCGGGCTGCAGAAATATCAAATGCGCTTCAGCACCTCGTCGCCGGAAGGCATGGGCAAGAAATACGTCAACGAACCGGAGCTGTGGCGCAAGACCGAGGCCATGGTCCGACAGGTGTTGATTGATTCGCAGATCAATTACGTGGAAGTGCCGAATGAAGCGGCGTTCTACGGGCCGAAGATTGATGTGCAGGTGTGGAGCGCCATCGGCCGCGAATTCACCATTGCCACGAACCAGGTGGATTTTGCCGTGCCCGCGCGGTTCGGACTGACGTATCGCGATCGCGATAATCAGGACAAGACGCCGTTGTGCATCCATCGCGCGCCGCTGGGCACACACGAACGCTTCATCGGTTTCCTCATCGAACATTACGCGGGCAACTTTCCGCTCTGGCTCGCGCCCGATCAGGTCCGCGTCATCACGCTCAACGACGATGCGAAGTTGATTGACTACGCCCAACCCATCGTGAACGAGTTGCGCGCGAACCTGGTGCGGGTGGATTCGGACTTCAGCGCCACACCGTTCAAGGCGAAGATTGCGGACGCGGAGAAACTGCGCGTTCATACCATGCTCATCATTGGCGCGCGGGACATGGAAGCGGGAAATGTTTCCGTGCGCCTGCACCACGGCGGTCCACAAGGCGCAAAGCCGAAGGCGGAAGTCATCGCGCAGATTCTGGCGGATATCAAGGAGCGAAGGGCTTGATGTAGCGCGGGAGTCTTGCCTGCGTTGAACGCAAAGACGCAAAGACGCAAAGACGCAGAATCGCAAAGGAGACCGCGAACTACGCAGACCACGCGAACGCTTCTCCCTCTCCGCCTCGAACGGGGAGCAACGGTATTTAATTTTGGGGGACAAAGTTTGGATTTTTGAGGGTGTGGTTCATGAGGACGATCAGTTTCCGCATGACGGCGGTGAGGGCGACTTTGGCGGGTTTGCCGGCCGCGCGCAGGCGCTGATAGAACGC
>MWDV01000248.1 GCA_002070715.1 Verrucomicrobia bacterium ADurb.Bin118 | reverse complement strand
CGTGCCCGCGGGGGATCGTCCCGCCAGCAATTCCGGCAAACCCACCGCTTCGCCCGGATAAATTATTTCCGCGGGCCGCAATCGTTCCAATTCAGCCAGCAGCGCCGCGTCCCCCGCCAGTTCCGTGACCTTGAAATCGCCGGTGGTCAAATCCACCAGCGCCAAACCATATCGGGCCACGCTCATCCGCGCGCCGACGCCGTCTCCGGACGGAGGTTCATCCGCTTCCCGGTGCCGGCCGCCCGGGCAGATGGCGGCCAGATAGTTGTTCCGTTCGGCGGTCAGCAGGTGTTCATCGAAATGCGTGCCGGGCGACAAAATTTGCGTGACCTCGCGTTTGACCAGTTTGCCCGGTCGCGGCTCCTCGACCTGATCGCAGATGGCCACTTTGCGTCCCGCGCGGAGCAACCGTCCGATGTAACCATTCGCGGCGTGAAACGGCAGGCCGCACATCGGCACACCATTGCGGGCGGTGAGCGCGAGGTTCAGCAACGCCGCGCCCGCCTGGGCGTCTTCGAAGAACATCTCGTAAAAATCCCCCAGCCGAAACAGCAACAGTGCGTCCTTGGGCAGTTCGCTTTTGATGCGGCGATACTGCGCCATCATGGGCGTGAGTTGGGCGGCGGCGGCCATGGTTAAGATTGTTCAAACAGCCTCGTAAAAGCGCAAGAAATTTGGCCCCGCTCGGGGGTTGAACTCCTTCCAACCCATGAACCCACCCGCCAGCCAGATGAAATTCCCGTCGGGTTTCAACAAGGAAGCGCCGGAGACGCGCGATCTTTGCAGCCACAGCCTCCAAGAAATTATCCAAGCTCCGAAAGAGCGGAATATGCCGCCCCGACGGGGCTGGAAATGGCGTTGGCGTTGAGCCCTACAAATATATCGCTCCTGACGGAGTTGCGATCAATTCTTCGTCTTGGGCCATCCGGCATGTTCTCGATTTGATGGCCGCAACGCGGCCAAACCTGAATAGCCGTGGGCTGCAGCCCACGGATGCATCCCCAATCCCATTCGACCCCGCTGGGGTCGCAGATGCCCATCATCCGACACCGTGGGTGGTCACCCACGGCTATTCGGATTGTGTCCCTTCAGGACAAATGAATTCACCGCCAAGACGCGCCCCGGGACAGGTGCGCTCCCCAATTCCACCCAGTGCCATGCTGGAAAGCGGCAGAGGACTGCCGCACTCCACGACGCTTCGCGTCCATCCGCGTGTCGAGTCCATGCGCCAACTTTTGGACTGCGCCAGCCCTCTGGCGCTTTCGACAAACAGAAACAGCCTCGCCCAGGACAATGTCGGGGTACCGC
This sequence comes from Verrucomicrobia bacterium ADurb.Bin118, assembly GCA_002070715.1. GTDB lineage: Bacteria > Verrucomicrobiota > Verrucomicrobiia > Limisphaerales > MWDV01 > MWDV01. The sequence goes on along the minus strand of MWDV01000248.1, from coordinate 9,010 downwards.
CAGTGCTCGATCATGCGTCCACTCGCCAAAGCGAAAGCCCAGCCCCAGCAGGGGCGGCATCGTTGTAGAATCCGATGGAAACAATTACCCAGCTCCGTCAGGAGCGGCATCGTCTGGTTTCACAAACCAATCGCCGTTACCTCCATTCTTTGCCTCGGGGTAAAAGAGGGTAGATGCCGCCCCGGGCGGGGCTTGAAACGGCGTTGGCATTTTGGCCCTACAAATATCCCGCTCCCGACGGAGCTACGGTTAATTTTTCGTGACCAGCGTTTGTTCTGGTCGATCACCGCGATGCAGCAGGATAAACCCCGCCGGGATGTTCTGTCGGGCCATACCAGCGCCCCAGCATGTAGTCAACACCAAGAACCGCCCCCTTTTCAATCTTTGACATGATAACTGCGGTGCATGATGTTCAACCATCCTTTCCAGATTCGAATGATTGATCCTCCCAAGAAGCCGGATCGTTCAGGGATTCAAGGTGAGTGAAGACCGATGAATCCGGCAAAATGCTGCGAATATCAGCTTCGATCTTGTCCAGCAATTCGTGACCATGCTGCACGGTCCAGTCGCCCGGAACCAGCACGTGAACCGAAATGAATTTTCTGACACCTGATTGTCGGGAGCGCAGAGCGTGAAATTGAATGCCGGTTTGTTCGTAGGTCTGTAGCACTTCCCGCACGGCGAGCATATCCTTCGGGTCAAGCGAAGCATCCATCAAACCGCCCACCGAGCGCTGCATGATGCGGATACCAGTCCAGAGAATATTCGTGGCGACAATCAAGGCCACCAACGGGTCCAGCCATTGCCAGCTGGTCAGCGCGACCAAGCCAACGCCGGCCAGAACGCCTACCGAGGTCCAGACGTCGGCCAAGAGATGGTGGGCATTGGCTTCCAGCGTGATCGAATTATGTCGGCGGCCCTGGCGCAACAACAGCAAGGCGGTACCCAGATTGAGCAGGGAAGCCAAAACGGAAATGGCCAGCCCCACCCCGATATCCTGCAGCGGTTTGGGCGTGAGGAGCCGCGGAATGGCGGTGGCGGCAATCCCCACAGCGGCGACAAAAATCAGGGCGCCTTCGACGCCGCTGGAGAAATATTCAGCCTTGCCATGACCGTACGCGTGTTCTTCGTCCGCCGGTCGGGCGGCAATGGTCAACATTGCCAATGCCATGATGCCGCCCGCGAGATTGACGAGCGACTCTACGGCGTCCGAGAGCAGGCCAACGGAACCGGTAATCCACCAAGCCGCCGTTTTGAGCCCGAAAGTTGTCAGGGCAGTCGCGATGGAGAGCCAGGCGAATCGGGTAAGGTGTTTGCGCGTTACCTGCATCCGCCAAGGTTAAGCCATGAAGTTCGTCAAACGCATGAAAAGAGTTTGTTGCACAGGGGGAGGCCGTCAAGCAATACGCCACAAGAGCGGATTAAACTATCCGTCGTAAAGCGATCATTTCTTAGTATTGTTTTCTCAACGCAACATTCCCTTTCGCCATCGGTACCGTCGGTTGTTCACATAGCTTGCCGTCCCCACCCCCAACCACGCCGCAAGCGGACCGGGTCCGTAACGGGGGCTTTCGCAGTCACTCCCCGCGTTAACCGACGCATCAATCATGGCGGGATACTGCGCGCGTAATTGGCGAGCCATGCCCGGAGCGTGGAAGCCGCACCATGAGTTGTCAATACCCCGAACCGCATCCGAACGCCCAAGGCCGCCACGACTCCACGGGGCCGGGAAGCATACGCGCCGCGCGTGTGTCGGCGGACGCCTCGTTCGCCGGAAACGATAACCGTTCAAACGCATCCTACGATCCGCCCCACCAGCCCATACCAACGTTTGCCGCGAGGCACGTCGAACGGCACCCGGGGCGGGTGCGCTCCCCAACTTCGTCCGACGCCGTCATAGGAAAGCGGCAGAGGACTGCCGCACTCCATGACGCTGCGCGTTCATTCATGCGCTGTGGCCGCGCTGGCCATTTAACGGGGCGCCGGGGCGGCCTGATTAATTTTGAGGTCCCCTCCAAATTTTCAATTTCCTCTTTTTTCCGGCTCGCATAGCTTGCCGGCATGAACGCCAATTCCGTCGTCCGGGCGCCTGTCCCGGTCGCCGCGGCCGAGCCACGCGGGCAAGCCGGATTCTGGGCGCTCATCGCCACTCAATTCCAAGGGGCGTTCAGTGACAACGTACTGAAAAATCTGGTCATCTTCATGATGCTCGGGGCCGGATTGACCGTGGCGGAAAAACATCGGCTGGGCGAACTCGTTGGCGCGTTGTTTTCCCTGCCCTTCATTCTCTTCTCCATGGCCGGGGGTTTCCTGGCGGACCGCCACAGCAAGCGCGCCATCATGGTGGGGGTCAAAATTTTCGAAGTGATGATCATGCTCGTCGCTTTGGCGGGCTTTTATTTGGCTAACCTTCCGGTGTTGTTGGCGTGCGTGTTTTTGATGGGCACGCACAGCGCTTTTTTCGGCCCCTCAAAGTATGGTGTGCTGCCCGAATTACTGCCGAAACGCCGCTTGTCCTGGGGGAACGGCATTTTGGAACTGGGCACTTTCCTCGCCATCATCCTGGGCACGGTTACCGCCGCGTTGTTGGCGGAACATTTCCGGGGCCGTCATCTTTGGTCGGGCGCGCTTTTGGTGGGGCTGGCGTTGGTCGGGCTGACAACCAGTTGGGGGATCACCCGCGTGCCGGCGGCGGCGCCGGACAAGACCTTCCATCTCAACTGCCTCAAAGAATTGTGGCGCAGCCTGCAGGTGGCGCGCGCGGATCGTCCGCTCCAACTGGCCCTGGTCGGCAACACCTATTTTTTCTTCCTCGGCGCGTTGCTGCAATTGAACCTCTTTTATTTTGGCGCGGAGGTGCTCGAGGTGTCCGAAACCAAAATCGGACTGTTGAACGTGGCCCTGGCCATCGGCATCGGTCTGGGGAGCGTGACCGCCGGCTATCTCTCCGGCAACAAAATTGAATACGGCCTCGTTCCGCTCGGGGCGTTGGGCATGGCGGCGACCTGTCTGGCCCTGCTCGTCAAAAGCCTGCAGTTGCCCGGCGTGATGGCGTTGCTGGCGGGGTTGGGCTTTTTCGGCGGCTTCTTCATTGTGCCGGTGACCGCGCTGTTGCAACACCGGCCGCCCGCCCGGCAGCGGGGCGAATTGCTGGCCGCCGCCAACCTGCTTTCGTTTGTGGGCGTGTTCGCGGCGTCCGGCGCGCATTATCTGCTCACGGGCTGGCTGCCATTCTCGCCGCGCGAAATTTTCTTTGCCGGCGGCATTTTGACGCTGATCAGCGCGGGGTTGTCGTTCTGGTTGCTGCCCGATGCGCTGCTGCGTTTTGTGCTGTGGCTGGCGACGCATTCGCTTTACCGGATCAAAGTGCTGGGACGGAAAAACATCCCCGGCAAGGGCGGGGCGTTGTTGGTTTGCAATCATCTTTCCCTGGTGGACGCCGTCCTGCTGCAGGCGGCGGTGGATCGTCCGATCCGTTTCCTCATGCTGAAATCCTTGTATGAAAAGCGCTTCATTGGTTGGTGGGCGCGGGCAACCGGCGCGATCCCGATTTCCTCGGAACTGCGCCCCCGCGCCATGATTCAATCGCTGCAAACCGCCCGGACCGCGATTGAAAACGGCGAGGTGGTATGCATTTTTGCGGAGGGACAGATTACCCGGATTGGTCAGATGCTGCCGTTCCGACGCGGTTTTGAACGCATCATGAAGGGCTTGGACGCGCCCATCATTCCGGTGGGGCTTGACGGCGTGTGGGGCAGCATTTTCAGTTTCGAGCGGCATCACTTTCTCTGGAAACTGCCGCAGCGCATTCCGTATCCCGTGACCATCAATTTCGGGCGCACGCTGCCGTCCAGCGCCACGCCGTTTGTGGTGCGACAAACCGTGCAAGAGTTGCTGGCGACGGCCTGGCAGCAACGGCTGCGCCGCACGCGCCCGCTGCATCATCAATTCGTGGTGACCGCCCGCCGGCATCCCCGGCGCCTGGCGATGGTGGACGCGACCCATCCGGCCCTCACGTTTCACGGCGCGTTGGTCCGCGCGATTTTACTGGCGCGGCGTTGCCGGAAAATCTGGTCCGGGCAGACCCTGGTGGGCATGCTTTTACCGCCGAGCATCGGCGGGGCCTTGGCTAATTGGGCGGCGTTGTTTTGCGGCAAAGTGCCGGTAAATTTGAACTACACGTTATCGGCGGAAACCCTCGCCGCGTGTGTGCGCCGATGTGAAATGAGCACCATTCTCACGTCCCGCGCGTTTTGGGAAAAAGTGTCGTTTACCCTGCCGGCGAAGATTTTGTTCTTGGAAGATATTATCGGCCGGGAAGCGCGTCCGGTGACGCTGGGCGAAAAGATGGTCGCGCTGGTTCTGGCGCGTTGCGTGCCGGTCCGATGGCTGGCCCGGTGGCTGGCCGACACGGGCGCTGCCGCTGCACAAACGACGGCGACCACAAGCAAGGTTGATCCAACCGATCCGCTGGACCGGCTGGCCTCCGTCATTTTTTCCAGCGGCAGCACCGGCGATCCCAAGGGCGTGATGTTGTCGCATTACAACCTCAGCTCGAACATTCAACAACTGGGGCAAACTTTCGCCTTTCGCCGCGGGGACATAGTGCTTGGGGTGCTGCCGTTTTTTCACTCCTTCGGTTTCACCGGCACCTTGCTGTTGCCCGGGGTGCTCGGCATTGGGGCGGTGTATCACGCGAATCCGCTGGACGCCAAGACCATTGGCGGCTTGGTGTTGGAGCATCGGGTGACCTTTCTGCTGGCGACGCCCACTTTCCTGCAAATTTACCTGCGCGGCTGCACGGCGGAGCAATTTGGCAGCGTGCGCCTGGTCGCCGTGGGCGCGGAAAAATTGCCCGAACGCCTGGCCTTGGCGTTCGAGGATCAATTCGGAGTGCGCCCGTTCGAGGCGTATGGTTGCACCGAATGTTCGCCCGCCGTAACGGTCAATACACTCGATTATCGCGCGGCGGGCTTCCGCCAAGTGGGCGCGAAACGGGGAAAAATCGGACACCCCTTGCCGGGCGTGTGCGTGCGGATCGTGGATCCGACGCGACCCGATCCGTCGGCCGCGTTGCCTTTGGGACAAAGCGGCTTATTGCTCGTCCGCGGCCCCAACGTGATGCAAGGTTATTTGAGGCAACCGGAAAAAACCGCTGCCGTCGTGCGGAATGGCTGGTATGTCACCGGCGACATCGCCGTGCTGGACGAGGACGGTTTCCTGCAAATTACCGATCGCTGGAGCCGGTTCAGCAAGATTGGCGGTGAAATGGTGCCGCACATCAAAATTGAAGAGAAGTTGCACGAACTGGCCGGAACGACGCAGCAAACCTTTGTCGTAACCAGCGTGACCGATGAGAAGAAGGGCGAACGCCTGGTCGTCCTGCACCAATTGCCCGCGGCCCGGATGCAAGAGGTGTTGGCCAAGCTGGCGGCGAGTGATTTGCCCAATCTGTGGAAGCCAAAGGCGGAGGCGTTTTTTCACGTGCCTGCGTTTCCGCTGTTAGGCTCCGGCAAATTGGATTTGCGCAAAGTCAGGGAACAGGCGGTTGAGCTGGCGGCTCGGGATCAACTGCGTGAAGGGGAATAAATCCAGTCACGAAGATTTGGAAACCGTAGGTCCGGAAGACAGTCAAGCCCCATCAGCGAGCGGCATCTCCGTAGCAACTGGCCCAAACAATTCCCCAGCTCCGTCAGGAGCGGCATCGTCCGGCTTCACAACCCAATCACCGTTGCACCCAATTTTCGCCCCGGCACAAAAGGAGGGAAAATGCCGCCCTGGCGGGACTGGAAATGGCGTTGGCGTTGAGCCTATAAATATGTCGCTCCTGACGGAGCTGTGGTCCGTTCCTCGTCTTGGGCCATCCAGCATGGTCTCGATGGGATGGCTGCAACGCGGCCAAACCTGAATCGCCGTGGACTTCCGCCCGCGGATGCGTCCCCAATCCCATTCGACCCCGCTGGGGTCGCAGATGCCCGCCATCCAACACCGTGGGTGGTCACCCACGGCTATTCGGATTGTGTCCCTTCAGGACACAAATGAATTCACCAGCAAAACGCGCCCCGAAGTAGGTGCGCTTCCCAATTCCTCACCGACACTGCGGCAGAAAGCGGCAGAGGACTGCCGCACTCCACGACGCTTCGCGTCCATCCGCGCGCCGGGTCCATGCGCCAGCTTTTGGACTGCGCCAGCCCTCTGGCGCTTTCGACCAACAGAAACGGCCTCAACCAGGACAATGTCTGGGTACCGCCAGTGCTCGGTGATGCGCCCACTCGCCAAAGCGGAGGCCCAGCCCCAGCAGAGGCGGCATCGTTGTAGAATCCGATGGAAATAATTTCCCACCTCCGTCAGGGGCGGCATAGTCCGATTTCCCAACCCAACCGCCGTTACATCTAATCTTCGCCTCGGCGCCAAAGGAGAAAAGATGCCGCCCCGAACGGGGCTGGAAACGACGTTGGCGTTGAGCCCTACAATTATCCCGCTCCTGACAGAGCTATGGTCAGCTCTTCGTCTTGAGCCATCCGGCATGGTTTCAATTTGATGGCCGCAACGCGGCCAAACCTGAATAGCCGTGGGCTGCAGCCCACGGATACATCCCCAATCCCATTCGACCCCGTCGGGGTCGCAGATGTCGGCCGTTCAACACCGTGGGTGGTCACCCACGGCTATTCAGATTGTGTCCCTTCAGGACAAATGAATTCACCGCCAAAACGCGCCCCGGAACAGGTGCGCTCCCCAATTCCACCCAGTGCCATGCTGGAAAGCGGTCGGAGACGGCCGCACTCCATGACGCGGCGCGTTCATTCATGCGCCGGATAAATGTATCGGTTTTTGGACGGCATCCGTCCGCGGGCGTATTCGTCAGAAAGAATTCTGCCGCAAAAGAACCCGAAGATCGCAAAAAATTTCCATCACAGTCTGGGGTTATGGACTCGGGTTTGCGAAGTGAATGGGGACAAGGTGGAACTTGTCCCTCCCAGAAATGCGATGGAGGTGCGTTGGTTCAGCGGGCTGCAAGGCGACCCAAAACCTCGCTGGACAGCACGGGGAGGCGGCGGCATTTTTTCCGGCAAACTGATGACGATGACGGCGCAAATCCTCCTCCCGCCTGTTCCGAGATGCTGACGGCGCTGGCTACTGGAGTATTGCTGGGACTCGCGGCCGGATTGTCACCCGGACCGTTGCTGGCCTTGGTGCTTTCTCAAACTCTGCGGCATGGCCCCCGCGAAGGTTGCAAGGTCGCCTTCACGCCACTGCTGACGGATGCCCCGCTCATTCTGGTGGCGGTTTTCTTCGCGGCGCGACTGGCGGAAATGCGATTCCTGCTGGGAATCGTTTCCCTCGCCGGCGGTTTTTTTGTGCTTTATCTGGCTTGGGAATCCTTGCGTCCGGGGAATCCTCCGGACACGGCGCCTGCCGTGAACCGCCCCCGGTCGTGGTCCAAAGGGTTGCTCACCAATCTGCTCAGTCCGCATCCCTGGCTGTTCTGGTTGACGGTGGGCGCCGCGACCCTTGCCACGGCTCTTGCCCAGCATTGGATTGCCGCGGTGTTGTTTTTGTTCGGTTTCTATCTCTTGCTGGTCGGGTCCAAAGTGCTCATTGCGGTGCTGGCCGGGCGTTCCCGTAAACTGCTGACTGGACCGGGGTATCGGTTGGTCCTGCGTTTGCTGGCTTTGTTGTTGGGCATCTTCGCCTTGGGATTGTTTGGCCAGGCGTTCAAATATCTGTCTCCTCACACGACTCTGCCTTGATTCTCCCCGAATACCGGGCTAAACTGCCAATCCAGAAGCCGGGCCGAACAAAATAGTTTCCGCCAGATTCGCGCTTGAATTCGTCCTCCGGTGCGCCATGCTTTGTTCCCGTTATGCGCGCACAACCGTCTTCGGCTGCGCCCGGCCGACGCCGTTTCACCCGCCGGGGTTTCCTGCAAACCGCGGCACTGGCGGGCTTGTCGGTCCCGGCGTTTCGCCCCGCCTTCGCGCACGCCACAACGCCCAACTCCCAACTGAACCACGCCGCCATTGGCGTCGGGGGCATGGGGTGGCACGACTTAAACACGCTGGCGCGCCACCCGCGGGTGCGGATCGCGGCGGTGTGTGACGTGGATCGCCTCGCACTCGACCGGACGGCCCAAGCGTTTCCGGACGCGCGCCGCTACGCCGACTGGCGGGAGTTGCTGGAGGCGGAGGCGGAACGCGTGGATACCGTGAGTGTATCCGTGCCGGATCACATGCACTTCCCGATTGCGTATCGGGCCATCGAACTCGGCAAACATGTTTATTGCCAGAAACCGATGTGTCACGACGTCGCGGAGGTGCGGGCGCTCACCCGGGCGGCCGGGGAACGCAAGGTGGTCACGCAACTGGGCACCCAGATGGCCTCGGGCCCGGGCGAACGCAGCGCCGTGCAGATGTTGCGCGAAGGCGCGGTGGGCCGGATCAAACAGGTTTATCTGAGCGCCAACCGTCCCGGTGCCGTGGAGAATTATCGTCTGCCGGGACCGCGTCCGGACACGGGCAGTCCGCCGCCGCCAGAGCTCCAGTGGGATTGGTGGCTGGGCACCGCCCCGGTCCGTCCGTATGCCAGCCAGCTTTATCATCCGACTGGATGGCGTGCCTGGCAGGACTTTGGCACCGGCTGGTCGGGCGACATCGGTTGCCATCTGTTCGATGCCGTCTGGAAAGGACTGAATTTGCAACCGCCCCGGGAGGTGGTGGCGGAAGTGCAGGCGTCTTGGAAGAACTCGCCCGCGCGCCGGGCGGATACCTGGCCGCAGGGACAACACATTACTTGGACGTTTCCCGGCAACGCACTGACTGCGGACAAAACGCTCCCGGTGGAATGGTTTGACGGTGATTTCTATCCGCCGGAAAGCATTCGCGCCTTGTACTCGGTGAAGGATTATCCACCGGAAGCGGCCCTGTTCCTCGGCACGGAAGGGGCGCTCCTGCTGGAACTGGGGCACGCGCCGATCCTGTTGCCGGAAGACAAATTTGAACATCTACCCCGC
>MWDV01000247.1 GCA_002070715.1 Verrucomicrobia bacterium ADurb.Bin118 | reverse complement strand
CTCCTCGCCCACGGCGACGGCGAGTGAATTCACCCCCACCGGACCGCCGCTGAATTTCACGATGACCGCCTCCAAAATGCGTTTATCCATTTCGTCCAGGCCGTCCCGGTCAATCTCCAGAATTGCCAGCGCCCGGTCGGCGATGTCGGTGGTGATGCGGCCGTCGCCTTTGACCTGGGCGTAATCGCGCACGCGGCGGAGCAGGTTGTTGGCAATGCGCGGCGTGCCCCGGCTGCGGCGAGCGATTTCCTGCGCGCCGCCGGCTTCGATCTCGAGATTCAAGAGGCGCGCGGAACGGGTGACAATTTTCTCCAAGTCCGCCGCGCTGTAATAATCCAGCCGCTCCCGGATGGGAAACCGCGTGAGCAACGGCGCGGTCAGCAACCCGCTGCGGGTGGTGGCCCCGATCAAGGTAAAACGCGGCAGGTTCAACCGCACGCTGCGCGCGTTCGGTCCCTGGTCAATGATGATGTCCAGTTTGAAATCCTCCATCGCCGGATACAGGTATTCCTCGATGGTTTTCTGCAGGCGATGGATTTCGTCCACGAACAGCACGTCGCCGGCCTCCAGATTCGTCAGCAGCCCCGCAAGGTCCGCCGCCTTTTCAATGGTGGGACCGCTGGTGCAGCGGATGTTGGCGCCCATCGCCTTGGCGAGAATGAAGGCCAGCGTGGTTTTGCCCAGTCCCGGCGGACCGCTGAGCAGGATGTGGTCAATGGATTCCTGGCGTTGGCGGGCGGCGGCGACCGTGATTTCGAGGCGCTCTTTGACTTTGGGTTGGCCGGTGAATTCCGTAAACAGCGACGGGCGCAGCGTCATTTCCAACGCGGCGTCCGGCTTGTTCAGGACCTCGGAAACCATCCGTTCGGGCATGGCAATCATGATGCGGGAGGCCCCCGCGGGCGACAAGGCAAAAGCCGGCCGGGCCGCGGCCCCCGGGCCGGCCGCCGTCCGGTGAAATTTCTTCTTGTCCTGTCCCCGGCTTGGGCGTAGGAAGAAGCCATGTCGAAACACGATTCTTCTTCACCGCGTTCATTCACACGCCGTCAGTTCCTCCACACCGCCGCCCTGGCTGCTGGCGGCGTCGCCTTCGTGAGTTGCGCCCCGCAGCGGGCCCGGTTTGTCTCCCCCAACGCCAAACTCAACATTGGGGTCATCGGGGCCGCCGGCAAGGGGGCCAGCGACACCGACAATTGTGCCAGGGAAAATATCGTCGCCCTGTGCGATGCCGATGAAAAACAGGCCGCCGGCCAGTTGAAGAAATATCCCCAGGCGCGTTTCTACCGCGACTGGCGCCGCATGCTCGACCAGGAGAAAACCTTGGACGCCGTTATCATTTCCGCGCCGGATCATGTGCATGCGGTGGCGGCGACGGCCGCGATGCGCCGGCGGTTGCACGTCTATTGCCAGAAACCGCTGACGCAGACGGTGTATGAAGCGCGGGTTCTGCGCAAGATGGCCAAACAATACGGTGTGGCCACGCAAATGGGCAACCAAGGCAGCGCCGAGGACGGCTTGCGCCGCGCGGTCGAGGTCATTCAAGCCGGCCTGATTGGTCAGGTCCGCGAAGTGCATGTCTGGAGCAACCGCCCCATTTGGCCGCAGGGCATGGATCGCCCGGCGGGTTCGGATCCCGTGCCGGACGGGCTGGACTGGGATTTGTGGCTGGGCCCGGCGCCGTGGCGGCCGTTCAAGGCGGAATGGCCGGAGGCCAGTGCCAAGTCCAGTCGTCGCCGGGGGCGGGTGTACCATCCGTTCGCCTGGCGTGGTTGGCAGGATTTCGGCACCGGCGCGCTCGGCGACATGGCGTGTCACACGGCGAACCTGCCGTTCCGCGCGTTGAAGCTGGAATATCCCTCGGAAGTCGAGGCGTGGTCGTCCGGCATCAACCGGGAAAGCTGGCCGCTCAAATCCAAAATCCGCTTCGAATTCCCCGCCCGCGCCGGGCTGGTGCCCGCGACGTTCTGGTGGTACGACGGCGGCAATCCGAAGCCCGACGATCCTTTCGCCCACGACGGCAACAACAAACCGCCGCGCGAGGTCACGGCGGACGTGGAGGAGATGATGGGCACGGTGCCGGGCAGCGGCTGCATCCTCATTGGCGACAAGGGCAAGGTCTTTTCGCCCGACGATTATGGCGCCAAGTTTTATGTCCGGTTGAACGATGAGAAAGAATTGTTGAATGGACAGAACCACGAGGCGGTGCAGGCCATTCCGCGCCGGATCGAATACAATGCGTTCGGATGCCCGCCAGCATCTGGAATGGATCGCGGCGTGCAAAGGTGGCAAACCCGGATACTCGGATTTCGACATCGCGGCGTATCTCACGGAAATCATCCTCCTCGGCTGTGTGGCCCTGCGGGTCGGCCAGAAGTTGGAATGGGATGGTCCGAACATGCGGGCCAAAAACACCCGCGCGGCGGATCACATTGTGAAACGCACGAACCGCAAAGGCTGGTCGCTCTGAGCCGCCGCCGCGCGGTTATCCGGTGTTCATGCCCGTCGTTGCCCTCCGGTGGCGACGGGTTTTTTCTGGCTTTGCCCCTTTTCGTTTTTCGGTGTTCCCGGCGGCAGGGTGATTCGGTGCCCGGGATGGATAGAATTTTCCGCATCTGCCGCAGTGTCTTTCCTCAACGCACAATAACCAAAGAAGTGCGGGAAATGAGTCGGGACGGCCAATCAACTGAGCGCGATCTCTTTTGCCCGATCTGCATCCGGGATTACTGGCCTTGAGAGCATCATTCAAAGTCACAATCCGCGAACGATGAAGCGGAACGACTGGCGCTTTCACAGAAAGCCAGCGGGCGCCTATTTCTTCCTTTGCAGATACAAATAAAGCGCCGCAAGAATCACCCCGCCTCCGATAAAAACCAGCGGTGAAACCGGCTCAAGAAAAAGTAAGTCGTAAAAAAACAAGAATACGACGAGGTAAGCGAAGGCCGATCCAATCCACTGCAGCGGCCGGATCCACCTCCGCCGGGATAAAGCCCATAGGCCCCAACTTAAAAGCAATAAAAATACGCCGGCACCAGCAAACCCCAGATAACGGCCCCAGTGTTCGGTAAAGTGAACAACCAGAGAGTGCCAGCGGCGGGTCGCCGTAATATTTTTCAACGTGTAACCGTCGAATAAATCAACGCGCCTGGCGAGGGGAATCCATAGCTCGAACTGATAGATCTCAACCCCCGACGCCACCGGCCGTACGATCGCATCGGCGCGGTGGGGCGTCCGGGCAATTTCAGCCCCGTCGGGTAAACGGAACCGAATCGAAACGGGATCGCCCATCAAGATGCCATCCACATAATGCCGCACAATGGCGATGGAGATCCCGTCCGCTCGCTGGAAAGTGCCGGCCGCCCGCTCGTAGGGCCGATGCGCAAAGGCTTGGCAGAGGGACAATAAAAAGATCCCTACGAAACACAAAAACAGGCTGCGGGACCGCCAGCCCGGAAACCCAAACCGCAACCGAGGTTCAGAGTTCATGCCGCAGACCGTAGGTTATGGGAGCAACGCGTCAAGCTTACAATCCCCAACGGATCATCGTCCCGGCCGGGAGAAGACTGTGACGAGATAATCCCCGGCGGCATGGGCGCGCGCGTCCCGCTGTTCCCGGCTTTTGCTCCGACCTCGATCACCTGATTACGGAAACCCAAATAAATTTCATCGGCGTGGCAGCCGGGGATTAGTCCGACGGGAAGCTTGGTCGCGTTTTTGCTCGCTTTGGCCGGCGGGTTGGCGCAGAAATGGGCGCTTCTGATGAACCGTTATCTGAATTTTGCCGATTGGGCGATCATCGTGGTCTATCTGCTGGGGATGATCGGGCTGGGCGGGTGGTTCGGGAAAGGCCAGCGCAACACCCGGGATTATTTTCTGGGCAGCCGCAATCTGCCGTGGTGGAGCGTGGGCGCCTCCATTATTGCCACCGAGACCAGCGCCCTGACGTTCATTGGCGTGCCGGCCATGGCTTTTGGCGGGGACCTGACTTTCATTCAAATCATCCTGGGCTACGTCATCGCGCGGATTCTCCTCGCGATCGTGTTGGTGCCGTATTATTTCAAAGGCGAAATCTATTCGCCGTATCAACTGTTTGCGCAGGCCTTTGGCGAACCGGCGCGGCGCACGGCGGCGGGGTTTTTCCTGGTGGCCGGCACGCTCGCCGCCGGGGTGCGCGTCTATGTCACCTGCATTCCCCTGCAATTGATGCTGGGGATGAATGTGCTGCCCGCCATTGTGCTCTTCATCGTGCTGTCGCTCGTTTACACCTATCTGGGCGGCATCAAGGCGGTGGTCTGGACGGAGTTCGCCCAATTTTTGTTGTTCCTGGTGGGGGGGCTGTTCGCATTGATTTATGTGCCCACCTTGATTGAGGGCGGGGCGTCCGGGGCGCTGCGGGCGGCGGCGGCGGGCGGCAAACTGCATTGGTTGAACCTGCAATTCTCCCTGGCGCTGCCGCCTTTCAATCTCTGGATGGGATTGCTGGGCGGCACGGTGCTCGTGCTCTCGACGCACGGTGCGGATCAACTCATGGTCCAACGGGTGTTGAGCTGCCGCGACGTGGCCGATGGCCGCAAGGCGCTCATCCTGAGCGCGGTGGTCATCCTGCCGTTGTTCCTGATGTTCCTCCTGATCGGCGCGTTGTTGTGGGTGTATTACCAACAACACGCGTTTGCGATTCCGCTGCCGGAAACCCGGGACGGCTTTGGCAAGAACGATTATGTGTTTCCGATCTTCATCCTGTCCGCCATGCCGCCCGTGGTGCGGGGGTTCATGATCGTGGCCATCCTTGCCGCGGCGATGTCGTCCGTGGCGGCGGCGTTGTCGGCGCTGGCGTCGGTGTCCACCATGGATTTTGCCAAAGCCCTTTTCCGGCGGCACCGGAGCGATGAGTTTTTCCTCAAATTCAGCCGGTATTCAACGGTCGGCTGGGCGGTCATGCTGGCGCTGGTGGCGTATGCGAGCCGCGAGGTGACGTTCATTTTGAATTGGGCGTTTTCTTTGAACGGTCTGACCAGCGGCGCGATGATCGGCGGGCTGGGGCTGGCGCTCTTTTGGCGGCGGGGCCGCGGCGCGGCGGTGATCACGGGGATGTTGGTGTCGCTGGCAGCCATGCTGGCCGTGAACATCTGGGCGACCAAC
>MWDV01000246.1 GCA_002070715.1 Verrucomicrobia bacterium ADurb.Bin118 | reverse complement strand
ATGCCGCCCAGGATCACCACCCCGGTCAAAACCACCAGCCCGATGCCGGTCAGCCACGGAGGCGTTTGGAACGTCGCGTGCAGCGCGTCGGCCACGGAATTGGCCTGCACCATGTTGCCAATGCCCAACGCCGCCAGCGCCGTCAACAGGGCAAACACGCTCCCCAACCACGGCCAGCCCAAGCCTTTCTTGAGCACATACATCGCGCCGCCCCGCATGGCGCCCGCGGCATCCGGCTCCCGGTAATGCAGCGCCACCACAATCTCCGCATACTTGGTCGCCATCCCCAGCAGACCGGACACCCACAGCCAGAACACCGCGCCCGGCCCGCCGAGCGCGATGGCCGTGGCCACGCCGGCAATGTTGCCCACACCAACCGTGGACGCCAACGCCGTGGCCACCGCTTGGAACGGACGCACGTCGCCCGGTCCGCCGCCCCGCCACAGAATCTTCCCCAGCACTTCGCGCAAGGCAAAACCCAGCCGCCGAAATTGCACCGCGCCCGTGACCAGGGTTAACAACAAGCCGGTGCCCATCAACAACCCGATCATGGGCCAGCCCCAGACATAGCTGTTCACGACGCCGTTCAGCTTTTGCAGGTATTCCGTCATGATCTGGTCCGCACCCTAAAAAGACCGGGCATCCTCCGCAAGCAACGGCGTCAAAATTTTCCGCCTCCCGCCGGGCCGCCTCCAAAACCAAACCACCTGATCGAACTGTGAACCGCCGGCGTGCGACAACTGCGACCCGGGATGCTGGAAACCATCGCATAAATGCCTTGGTCCGCCGATTTCGCCGATCCACGCAGATGGGTTTGGGAAACGCCTCCGCCCCGGATGCGTGGACCGCGTTCCCGCGGCCTGCACCACCAAGGCGACCGCATTGACAACGCCCAGCGGTAAAACCGCCGCGTATTTCCGGTTGCGCTAATTAGGCGAGGTGCTACATCTACCATTGGTATGGGCCGAACAGCAACATAACGTGGTATCAGGCACTCAAAACCTGTGGGCACACGTTCGATCCACCCGGTATGCAACCAGCGCGAACGGATGACTTTTCAAAGGCGAAAAACTGCGCGTACTGAGAGGGCAGTCATGCACAGATTATCAGTTCTATTGTTAATCGCCGTGATGAGTGGCTGTTCATCTTCCAGCGTGACCATTGACGTCAAAGATAAGGAGTCGGGAAAGCCGCTCGAAGGAATTCGCATTAAGCGGTATCAGCCGGTTTCTCTAATCGAGAAAATTGTCAACCCCGTAGGCACAACGTATCATCCCTTTAATTTGGCTGAGACTATTGTCACAGATGCCAATGGGCAGGCCACCTTCCGCGAATTAACTGCACGAGATAAATTTCAGATTTACTCCAAGGATGCACGAACGTTATTGGTGACTGCTTGGGAAAAGGAGGTTTCTTTGTCGCCTGAAACCAATCAACCGCCCGCGCAAAAATGGGGCTACTCTGTTCGACTTGAAAGCGGCAAGGTGGAATACTCAGCATGGCCGGTCGAAGAGCAGTAGCAACCCGCCGCTGTCCCGCACAAATGGTGTAAGGAATTTAGCACCGCTGATACCGTTTCCAACGTTGTTCATCAGGGCGCGGAGCGCCGCCCCGGGCAGCGGGAGCGCCGGAGGCGCGGCATCTTTGTAGGAACCGCCGGCCATCTCCCCACCAGCCCCGTTCGGGGCGGCATCTGCCCTCCTTTAGCGCCGGGGCGAAGATTGGAGGCAACGGCGATTGGGTTGTGCCTCCGGACGATGCCGCTCCTGACGGAGCTGGGAAATTATTTCCATTGGATTCTACAACGATGCCGCCCCGGACGGGGCTGGGCCTTCGCTTTGGCGGGTGGACACATTAGCAAGCGATGGCGGGACACGGGTATTGTCCTGGACAAGGCTGTTTCTGTTGGTCGAAAGCGCCAGAGGACTGGCGCAGCCCAAAAGCTGGCGCATGAACCCCGCGCGCAGACGGACGCGAAGCGTCGTGGAGTGCGGCAGTCCTCTGCCGCTTTCTGCCGCAGCGTCGGGGGAGTTGGGGAGCGCACCCGCCCCGGGTGCGGTTCGACGCGCCCCGCGTCGAACTCCGGCTCAGGCAAGCAGAGCAAAGGGTGGGATGCGTTTGAACGGTTGCCGTTTCCGGCGGACGAGGCGTCCGCCGGCACACGCGCGGCGCGTATGCTCCCCAGCCCCAGTGAAGCCGTGGCGACTTTGGGGCATTCGTGCGGTTCGGGGTATTGACAACTCATGGCGCGGCCCCCCACGCTCCGAACATGGCTCGCAACATACGCGCGCAGTATCCCGCCATGATTGATGCGCCGGTAAACGCGGCGGGTGACAGCGAAAGCGCCCGTTGCGAACACGGTCCGTTCGCGGCGCGGTTCCGTGAAACCGAGCCGCTAGCCCAGGCCAATCCGTTCCGGTTCTCGACCCAATATCAGAACGACGGAACCGACCTACCCTGCTACGGCTATCGGTATGATCACGTGAGCATGGGGCGGTGGCCAAACAGAAACTCCATCGGGGAGCAGGGAGGCATCAACCTGCATGGGTTCGTCGGCAACTCTCCGTTAAATGGAGTCGGTCCGTTTGGACTTTTGGAGGTTGAGACCACCCCTGAAGGGTTTGAGGTCCCCGCTTGGGGTGTGACGCAGAATTCGCGGCTGCTATGGGCTTGCGATGGGGCCAGTCGCGATTCTGACCGAACCGCTTCCGGCGGCAACGGGGCTATAATCAATGGAGGCAATCGAATATAAAGCTGAAGTTTCCTATCCCAAAAGGGTTTTAGATCAGGCCGGGAAGTTCGCTTGGAGCAGGCGACCCTACCGGAGAATGGACCTCGCTATATCCGTGCTGCTGGCTGCTAGCTGTATCTTTCCGACATCGATCGGGCAAGAAACGCGCGGTTGGCAAGCAGTTTTGGTGAGCGCGATTCTGGTTGGCTTATTTTGGTGTTTAAGGTGGTATCAATATCGAAAAACACTGGCAAAAATGCGCCAGCGATTTGCAGCTTTTCCTGACCGCAAACTGAGATTCGTGTTCACCCGCGATTCCATCGCCATTTCTTCAAAGTATTTTGAAGGGACTTTTGAAATGACGACACCCTGGAAGGCCTTCGCCGAAGTTTGGATGTCGCCCGAATTCCTTCTCCTCCTTACCGTGGAAAAGCACTACGTCTTGTTGCCGACTTCCCAGTTGGATGAGGAATGTCGGAAATTTATAATGACAAGGATTGGCGAGGAGCGGGCAGCCAACCCAAACTTCAAGCTCCGAACGTGACCATCTGCCCGGTTGTCCCGCACAAACGGTGTGAGGAACCTGCGGCGCTGATACCGTTTCCAAGGTTCTTCACAGGGGCGCAGAGCGCCGCCCCGGGCAGCGGGGGTCGCCGCTGCGACTGTCGAAAGCGCCAGAGGACAGGCGCAGTCCAAAAGCTGGCGCATGAATCCTGCGGGTGGCCGTCCCCGGCCGCTTTCTGCCGCAGCGTCGGAGGGGAGTTGGGGCGTGTCCCCGTCCCGGGAGCAGTAGCGATTGGGTTGTGAGGCCAAACTATGCCGCTCCTGCCGGAGCTGGGCAATCGTTCTTGCACTCTATTTGCCGGTTTCTTGTAACAAGCGGAAACCGTTCTGGTTGCTGGCGGTCGTCAGGAGGTATGAATCATCCACCGCCTGCAAGCACCCAAAAGCTTGGACGCCTTCAATCGCCACCACGTAAACTTCTGGCAGCGGCCATGTTTTCAGGTTCGCGGGTTGAACCAGAAGTCGCAGGGGCTTTTCGCCACACCTCAACCATCCATCGCTCTGCTCTCCCCGTGCATGCCATACAATGCGATACAAGCCGTTTGTCGGATCAGCGTAATTAAACTTTACATACGTGGACGGCGCCCGGCCCACTGGCGTTTTTCCCCACTCAACTGCGTGGCGGAAATTCAATTGCGAAGCCGCGCTGGCAATCACCAACTCATACAGCCTCACACGTTCCCCGGGTGATGCCGCCACCCACTCGACAAAGTCCGCTTGCAAGCGTTGTGCCGGCGGCAGCGGCCGTATCTCCATCGGCCCGCCAACCGCCGCCGGTATCCAGTTGGTGCCCGCTTGGAGTTTGGGCCCGGTCACCAACCAACGGTGGAAAGTCGCACCGAGAACCCAAATGAAGCTGATCCCAGCCACCATGATGCCGGCCACGATTGGCAGAACCCGGACGAGAGTTGACGCTTTTCCACTCATTAAATTAAACCGCCGCACCGCCGAGCGGAACTTGGTCTCATAGAAGTTTCCGTCGCACGCGTCATCGCGCAGGAATGGCACCGGCGGTTCGGCGAGCCAATGAACGGCCGCAGCACCCGGGAGGCTGGCGGTCGAAAAACTAATCGGCCGCCAGCCTCGGAAACAGCACGCACGCCCTTGGCGTCGCGCCGGGGCAACAGCCGGCAACGAACCATCGGTTGAAGTCATATTGGTTGCGTTTCAGGGACCGCCGTCAGCCCTGGTCGCGGGCATACCAGTTGATTTTTCTTGTGACCAGGAACACCAAGGCCAGGGCGATAAACAGACCCGTCGAGCCCGCCAGCAGCGAGTAATCCTGTAATTGCAGGGTGACGTAGAGAAAACCGTAAATCCCCGTCAGCAATCCGGCCACAATGAGCGAACGCCGCCCGCTCTTGAGGACGGCGGCACAGTAAAACCAGATCAACAGGGTCGTCGCCGCGGCCGCCGCGAGATAGGCCAGACCAAAGGCGATGAACTCGGACAAGGACAACAGGGAGAGATAAAAGAGACAAAGCGCCGCGCCAACCAGCGCGTATTGAAAGGGATGGATTCTGAGCGCGGAGAGCATCTCAAACAGAAAAAAGGCGGTGAACACCAAAGCCATGAATAAAACTCCATACTTGGTGGCCCGTTCCACCGTGCGGTAGGCGTCAATGCCGGACAGAAAGTCCACACCGAAAAGCGAATTTGCCGCTGAGCCGGCAGTCAGACCGGCGGCGGCGTCCTGGTCGGTCCATTGCTGCGCGTAGTCACGTCCATATTGCGAAAGCTGCCAGGAGGCCGCAAATCCGGCCGCGTCCACCGTGCGCTCGGAGGGGAGAAACGCCCCTTGAAAACTTGGATCGGGCCACGGAGATTTCAATTGCACCCGGTTCCGCTCCGCCACCGGCGTGAAACGGATGCCGCCGCTGCCGTTAAGCGTCAATTCCAGTTTCCATGGCACGTTCCCGGGGTTGTCCCGCCATCCGCCAATCCGGGCATGTATTCCGGAGGAAAATCCCTTGAGCTTGCTGCCAGGTTGCAGCGGGATCTGGCGATCGCCCCAACCCAACTGCAGGGTCTCGGTCACGCCGCGCAAATCGGGAACGGCAAGTCCCACCATCGCCTCGTCCCACAAAACGTCCTGCTCCGCGATTCGGAGGCGATCGAAGTCAGGCCGGGCAAACTCGCCGGAAAGCTCCAACTCGCTTGAGTAAACGACGGCCCGGTAAATGCCGCGCCGCAGTTCCTTGGGGGTAATTTCGCCGGAGATGTTTAGCGTCGTCGGCAGAAAATAGGCGTTGGCAATGGCGGTTTCGATCACCTCCACTTTTTCCAGCCGTCCCGTCGCGAAGGTCTGCTCCTTCCACGACTTGAACGTATAGCGATAGGGAACAATGAGGACCGGGCCGATGACGCTTTGTCCCTGTCCCCAGACGGCGGTGATGCCGGCCACCGCGTCATCACGCCGCTCCCATCGCTCCCGCAGGACGGAATGAATCATGCCCAGCGGAATCAACAGAAGCAAAACCAGCACTGTCACGCCGGCCATCTTGAAGAAGATCGCGCGTTGCTTCAGAAAATTGGAAATGGAGGACAACATTGGAGGAGTGGTCGGGTTCATGTTCAGATCAAGTTCGTTTCCGGTTTGCACAACACTGCGGACGATGGCCGATCCGGGGGCCGCGCCGGCTCGTGCCGCATTGCCAGGACGCGCAGCCAGTGCTCCACGCCGTCAATCACCTCATCCGGCGTGGAGGTGCCGGCGGTGACGCCCACCCGGTCGGTCGGAAAGAACCATTCCGCGCGCAAATCCGCCGCCGTCTGGACATGATGCACCCGGGCGCAATGCTGCTGGCACGTGGCGGCGAGTTCGCGCGTGTTGTTGCTCGCCGCGCCGCCGATGACAATCACGACGTCGCAACGCCGGGCAAGTGTCACCGCCGCGTGCTGACGCAGCTTGGTCGGCTGGCAGACCGTGTCCACAAAGCGCACCTCCGACCGGGGAAACCGCTGGCGCAGGCGGGCAACAAGATGCCGCGTGCGTTCGATGGGCTGCGTCGTCTGTGCCACCACGCCAAAGCGCGGGCGCTCGCGGAGTTGCGCCACGTCGTCCTCGCTCAATACGACGTCAAATTCGGCATAATCTTCCGTCAAACC
>MWDV01000245.1 GCA_002070715.1 Verrucomicrobia bacterium ADurb.Bin118 | reverse complement strand
GTCACGGCTGAATTCAATCTGCCGCCCTGCGGGAGCCTGCTGTTGTTCCTCTCGCCCAAGCCGGTCAAGTCCGCGCCCGAGCTCGCCGGGGCTGTCACCTCCGTGCCTGCTGCCGGGCCCATGCGCGTGCAACGCCTCGCGCCCAACGTCTTGAAGCTCGATTACGTGGACATCACTGCGGGTGGAGAGACGCGGTCGAATCTGTACTACTATGCCGCCGCCCAGTTTGCTTTTCAAAAGAATGGCCTGCCCGCCAATCCTTGGGACAGCGCGGTGCAGTTCAAGGACGAGTTGATTGCCAAAACTTTTCCCGCGGAGAGCGGTTTTACCGCCGGTTATCGGTTTACCATTGCCGGCGCCGTGCCGTCCAATCTGGCCCTGGTCGTTGAACGCCCCGATCTCTACACCATCACCTGCAACGGTCAACTCTTGCCCACGCCCGCCGTCGCCTATGCGCATCCGCCAAACCCATCCCGATCCGGCGGCAATCCGGAGCCGGCATCGGCTGGCGGCCGCACGGTGGCCTTTAAGGATTGGTGGCTCGACAAATCGTTCGGGCGCCTGCCGATCGCCAGCGCGGCGCGAGCGGGAGAAAACACGATTGTGCTCACGGTCCGGCCTTTTACCGTCTGGCATGAACTCGAGGCCGTGTTCGTGCTCGGCGACTTCGCGCTGCAACCGACGGATCGCGGGTTTGTGGTCACGGCGGACACCGTGCCGGAAATCCTCAAACGCCCCGATCAACCGGCGCATTCCTCCAATCCCGACGGCAACGCCTGGCTCACCGCGGGCATTGGTTATCAGCAAAACGCCGATGGGTCGCCGGTGGAAGACCGCCAGCCCAGCGTGATCTTTGATCTGGGGCAGGCGAAAGAAATCCATTCCCTCCGGATTTGGAATTACAACGAAAGCCACGTTCGCGACCACACCGGGCGGGGCGCCAAAGGCGTGCGCGTGCTCGGGTCGGCGGGTGAGCGTCCGGATGCGTTTCCGCTGAACCTCGGGGAATACACGCTGGACCGGGCCACGGCCAATTCCACCGGCCAGGCACTGCGGCTCCCCTCCGAACGGGTGCGTTTTGTAAAAATTGAGATTCTCTCGAACCACAACGGCGTCACCTATCCCGCCCGCGGTTCGGTGGCCGATCATGGTTTTGTGGGACTGGGCGAAGTGGAGTTCCTCAACCCGGCACGGGAGCGGATTGCGGGAGTGCGCGTTGCCGGCGTGTCCAGTGAACTGGCGTCGCATTACCGGCTGGCCCGGCATCTCGTGGACGGCAGCGGATTGGTCCGCGCGCGCCCGGGCTGGAACGAACAGGGGCATCCTTTCTACGCCGATCGCTTCAGCTACCGGCAGATCTTTCAACTCGGCAAACCAAGCGGGCACTATGTGGTTTCCCTGCCGGATTGGTATGGCAGCGTGGCCGAGGTCAGGGTGAACGGTAAATCTGCGGGCCACATTATGGCCGCGCCTTGGGAGTGCGACGTGACCCGCCTGCTCAAACGCGGGGCGAACGAAGTGGAAGTGCAAGTCATCGGCACCCTCAAAAACACGTTAGGACCGCATCACGGCAATCCGCCGCTGGGCAGCGCCTGGCCGGGGGTCTTCCGCACCGGTCCGGAAAACGGGCCGCCACCCGGGGCGCAGTATCACACCGTTGGTTACGGTTTGTTTGCCCCGTTTGAACTCAATCAATACCCCTGACCCGGTTCAGGGGAGAAAAGAAGACCGACGGCTTTTTAACCGGCGGTTTGAGGCGGGTGAGTCCGGGCTTTCTTGCGGGGATGGTGCCGGGCCAGTTCGAATCCAATCAGGCAGACGTCGTCGGTGAAGGCGTGTTCGACGGCGAATGCGCGAACTTCATCAAGCACGGTGTCCAACATCTGGGGCAGGGGCTGTTGCGCGTTTTTGTGGATGGCGGCGGCGAGCAAGGCTTGCGAATACCATTGTTCGTTGGCGCCTTCCACCTCGTAAAGCCCATCCGTGTAAAGCAACACCCGATCCCGCAGGGCCAGGGTCACGGCGGCGGTTTGGTACGTGTTTTTTTCAAAAATGCCGAGGGGCGGCTGCGCCTGTTTGTTGGGACTGTGGAGCCAGGCCACGGTGTTCTGCTTGGCGGAGAGCCATACCGGTTTGGGATGCCCGGCATTGGTGTAACGCAGGGTGCCGTCGGTGGCGTCCGCGATCAGATACACGGCGGTGGTCATGACGGGGGTGCCCGTGTGTTTGAGGATGTTGCCGAGTTCCTCGTTGAGCTTGGTCATGAAGGCGCCGGGGTCGTCCGCCCAAGGATGGAGTTCTTCAACCAGAGCGCGAATCATGGCCGCGATCAGAGCCGAGCGGACGCCGTGCCCCGCCACGTCACACAGGAAAATGGCCGCTTGGGTGGGCGAAAGCGCGGTGACGTTGAAAAAATCGCCGCCCACGGCGCCGGTGGGCAGATAGCGATGCGTGAAGTGAAAGAGACTGGTCTCCGGCGTGGCGTCGGGAGGGAAGACGGGATATTGCTGGGGCAGGATGGTGAGTTGGATTTCCCGGGCCATCTTGAGGTCGTCCTCCATCTGGACGTTTTTGGCGTGCAAAGCCTCGCGGTTGCGGGCGAGTTCGTCATGGGCCTGGCGCAGGCGCTCCTCGGCGAGGTATTGCTCGGTGATATCCCAGAAGATGCCTTGCAGGCCGCTGATTTGACTGTAGGCGCCGCGGAGCGGGGTTTTGACCACCTGCACGTAAATCAACCGGCCATCAGGCAGGCGGTGGTGTTCGATCGTCTCGTATTTCTGCCCGCTGGCCAGGACACGCGCGTCGTCCTGCTGATACTTGGCGGCCAGGTCCGGCGGGAAGAAATCGGCATCCGTCCGGCCCACAATCTCCGCGAGGTCGCGGTTCAACGTGCGGCAAAATTGCTGGTTGGCGAAGGTGAAGCGTCCCTGCAGATCCTTACGAAAAATGTTCTGGGGCAGGGTTTCCACCAGCGAATGATACAGGGCCTCGGAATGGCGCACTTTCTCTTCGGCGGCGCGCCGTTGGGTGATGTCTTCCACCGTGCCCTCGTAGTAAAGCAGCCGGCCGGTTTCATCGCGCACGGCGCGGCAATTCTCGGCAATCCAAATGACCGTGCCGTCCCGCCGGAAAACCGGGGATTCAAAGCGGGTGATGGTATCCTGTTCATCCATCAGACGGCGGAACTCCTCCCGCCGGCCGGGCTGCACATAGAGCGCGGTGCTGATGTCCGTGATGCCTGCCATGAGGGCTTCGGGCGAGGCGTAACCGTAAATGCGCGCTAACGCCTGATTCGCCATCATATAGCGGCCATCGGGCGTGGTGCGGAAAATCCCTTCCGTCAGGTGATCAAACAATCCGCGGAACTGCGTTGCCGCCTCCACGAGCGCTTCGTTGGCCTGATGCCGCTCCATCGCGTAACGCAGGGCCCGAAACAACCACCGGGGACTAAGCTGGCTTTTCACGAGATAATCCTGCGCCCCGGCCTGGACCACTTCAGCCGCCAACCCCTCATGATCCACCGTGCCGATCACCACCACGGGTACCTGCGGCGCGATCGCTTGCAGCAACGTCACATTCGCCACGCCGGCCCCGTCCGGGAGAAAAAGCTCCAAAATGACCGCGTCAAAAGAAG
>MWDV01000244.1 GCA_002070715.1 Verrucomicrobia bacterium ADurb.Bin118 | reverse complement strand
TCCAGCGATTTGGCCTCCAAGGCAATCTGCCCGGCAATGGCCTTGTTCAGATTGTCCACGTAAGCCTTGTGATGACGGCCGTGGTGGATTTCCATCGTGGCCTTGTCCAAGTGTGGCTCCAACGCGTCGAACGCATATGGAAGCGAAGGAAGTTCGTGTGCCATATTTCTCGTTTTTCTATTATCGTGTTGTTTTTTTGATGTCTGCCATTAATGCGGCTGACCGTGATGATAGACCAACAAAGCACGGTCCAGGCAAGAGTCAAGTGCGCCGGCCCAATCTGCCACCAACGGAAAACCGTGGCGCAGCACACGAGGACGATACCCAGTTGAACCGATTTCCGTCCTACCATTCCGGTCCCAAGGCGAATGTTCCGAGTGCGCACCTTGGGGCGATCGAAATTCGTTAAGGGCTAACGGCTGGCGACGGTCATGGCCGAGCGCAAGTAGCCCAAGGCGTAAGCCATTCCCGCATGCCAGGGCGCCGCGCAGGTCATCTGCGGCGCGTGGTCGGGGATGATGACGCCGGAAAAGTTGTTCTTCCGTAGAATCCGCAATACGCGCAGGACATCCACGTCGCCTTCATCAATAAAGGTTTCCCGGTAATGGGGCACTTTGCCGCGCACGTTGCGCAGGTGGACGTACGCCAGTCGCCCCTGGCGGCTATAGTGATCCACAGCATCATAAAGATCGCCTTCCGTCATTTCCGCCAGGGTGCCGACGCAAAACTCCAAGGCGTTGCGGGGGCTGGGCTTCAAATCGAGCAACTTCTGGTAAAGCCGCGGTTGATACACCAGACGCGGCTGGCCGCGCAGCGTTGGCATTGGTGGATCGTCCGGGTGCGCGGCCAGGGTCACGCCCGCCGCCTCGGCGACCGGGACAAGGGCGTCCAGAAAATCCTGAAGCCGCTGCCAGAGTTGCTCCGGGGTGGCCGACGGCACCCAACCGGGCGGCGCGTGGCGGTCGTAAATCATATTCCACACCATCCCGTTGGGCATGGGTTGGTCACAAGGCCCGTCCATGCCGACGGCTTCGGCACCGCCGCGCGCAAACGGCCCTTTCACGCGCCCCCCCACGCCCGCGAGAGAAAAATTATAACCCATGATCGGAATCCCGGCCTGCCCCAGATTGCGAATGAGGGTCTTCAAATTTTCGAGTTGGGCCGCTTTCTGCGGTCCATCCAACAACACATCGTGCCAGTGCGCGGGATCAAAGTTCTCAATGGCTTCCAGCTCCAAGCCGGCCGCGTTGATTTCCCGCTTCAACGCCGCCAGTTCCGCGTAGGTCCATAGCTGGTTCGGGTCTCCGGCCAACCCCCAACCCGCGTCGTCACCCACCGGTTGGTCGCCGGGCTGGTTGCGGGGAGCGGATTTGAAATAATCCACGAGATGCACGACCAAATGCGTGCAACCACATTGCCGCGCGAAAGCGAAGTGATCGCGATCCAGTTGATGCCGGTAAAGGCCAAGTCCCAGTTTCATACGTCTTCAAAAACCAATGCTAACCCCGCCATCCACGGGCAGGACCACGCCGGTGAGAAATCGGGCGGCGGGCGAACACAAATACACGGCCGCCCAGCCCACGTCGGCGGCCCGGCCCAAGGCCCGCATCGGGGTGCGCTCCACAATGCGTTGATACCGGACGGGATCGCCTTGCAACGCTTGCCGGCTCATGTCGGTTTCAATCCATCCCGGCGCAATGGCGTTAACACGGACTCCGTACTGCGACACTTCGGTGGCCAGGGTCCGGACCATGCCGAGATAGGCGCTTTTGGCGGCGCTGTAGGCCAGCACCAATGGAATCCCGAACAACGAAGCCATGGAGGCCACGAAGAGCACCGAACCCCGCCGGCGCGCGATCAGGTCGGGCAACACGGCGCGGGTGAGGGCGTGCGCGCCGAGCACGTGGGTGTTGAGCACTTGTTGGAATTCAGCCTCTGTGGTGGTCAGAGCGGGTTTCTTGAAATGAATGCCCGCATTATTGACGAGAACGGTAACCGCCCCAAACGGCCGGGCGGCGGCCCGCAACACGGCGGGCGCGGCGGCGGCGTCCGTTACGTCATGCTCCACCCAAGTAGCGTGGTCGCCAAGTTCGGCCACACTTTGCTGCAACGGCGCCCGGCGCCGCCCCAGCAACACCACCCGCGCGCCGGCCACCACCATGCAATCCGCCATCGCCCGTCCTAACCCCGTGCCGCCCCCCGTGATCAGGACCACCTCGCCATCGAGACGGAACGGCGCCGGATGCGTCGCGGAATCAGGCGTCTGTCTTGTCGGTTTGCTCATGCGCGTAAAGTTTGCTCAAGGACGTTTTCCACGCCACCACTCCACGAAATTTTCCCGGCAGAGAAATTCGGAAAACCACTCATTCCCGGGCGGCGGACACAAAGGCGCGAATATTTTCTGTGCTCACGCCGGGCGGCATTCCGCCGCCGCAAGAGAGTATCAGACGCGGATCGTCCTCCATGTCGGCCCGCAACCGCTCCACCGCCTCCCGCACGTCCGCCGGCGTGCCCCGGGCCAGCACGTCGCGCGGCGGGATGTTCCCCATCAAGGTCAGCGCCGGGCCGGCGAGCGCGCGCAATTCGTTGAGCGGCGTTTGCATGCCGGGGTTGAACAGGTTGATGCCGCAGGCGGAGTAATGCCGGACGGAGACTGCGCACGGCGCGTCGTTATGGAAGAATTTCACCGTCACTTCGGCGGCGAAGAGTTCCTTCAGATAAGGGAAACCGAATTCGAGAAAATCGGCCTCCGACAGGAAACCGACGACATCATCCAGCACGAACCGGCCGTCTATGCTGGGAAACGTCGCGCGTTGCAGCGCGTGCCAGCCTTGGAGGAAGTCAGTAACCCGTCGCAACAACGCGTGGACCGCCTCCGGATCGGTTTTCAACGCCATCAAAAACTCCGTCGCACCCATCAGGAAGGAGGCGACATTCAACGGTCCGCGCGAGACGGAGAAGCGGATTTGATGGCCCAAGGCTTCGAGCCGGGGACGGGCCCAACGCAGCCGGTGCAACATGAAGGGCAGCAACCCGGCGGTCGCGGGATCCGGCTGCGGCAAATCCGGGATTTGGCCGAGATCGTGGATGACCTTCTCGGCGAATGGAAATTCGTCGCGCGGAAAAAGGCAGCGCGCCCCGAAAGCGGAAGGCTCGGTACACATGCCAAACTCGGACCAAAATCCCGGTAAAAACCAAACATCGGGAAATTCCTGGATGGCCCGCCGGTTGGCCTCAAACCAGAGGGTTTCGCTGGCCAGGTAATGACTGATTTCAACCCCAAACCAGCCGGGCAACCACGGACAATCAATGATGAATCCAACCGGCTGGGGACGAACCTCTTCGCCCCGCAACACGGCGAGCAACCCGTTCCATTGTTCATTGGTCATAAGCTTCTTCCTTTCATCTCCGGCACGGACTCCGCCGCCAGGCGCGCGGGCGTCAGGCGCGGTGTCAACAGATGCACGACGCCCAAGGCGGCCAGATAAACCACCGCCGCCATCAAAAACATGGCCAGATAACTGCCGGTGGCATCCTTGATGCGCCCGGAGGCCGACTGCATCAACATCCCGCCCACGGCGCCGGCCAGACCGCCGATCCCCACCACCGATCCGACCGCGTGACGCGGGAACAGGTCGGAGGTGAGCGTGAATAAATTGGCGGAGAAACCCTGGTGCGCCGCCGCCGCCACGCCGATCAAGGCCACGGACACCCACAAGTTGGAAACGACCGGTGCGAGTGAAACCGGCATCACACAGACGGCGCAGGCGAACATGGCCGTTTTCCGGGCGGCGTTGGGCGTCCAGCCCCGTTTGAGCAAGGAGGAGGAAAACCAGCCGCCCGCCACGCTGCCGATATCCGCCAGCAGATAAATCGTAATGAGCGGCGGTCCGATGGTTTTGAGATCAACGCCAAATTGGTCCGCCAAAAATTTGCCCGACCAGAACAAATAAAACCACCAGATCGGATCGGTCATGAACTTGCCGGCGGCGAACGCCCAAGTCTGACGGTGCGGCCACAGCCGCCGCCACGGCACGCGCACCGGCCGCTCCGAACCGTCGCTTTGGATGTAGGCCAGTTCAGCCGGTTTGAGTTTCGGATGTTCCTGCGGTTTCCGATAAATCGGCAGCCAGACCGCAACCCAGACCAGGCCCGCCAGACCGGTGGAAATAAAAGCCCATTGCCAGCCCCACTTCAGGGCAATGACCGGCACCAACAA
>MWDV01000243.1 GCA_002070715.1 Verrucomicrobia bacterium ADurb.Bin118 | reverse complement strand
ATTAAACCCTGCCAATCGGGGTGTTTTTTACTGGCCGCTTTCCCGGCGGAAAAATTTTTGAAAAAAAGTGAGATTTCCCCTTGCAGAAAAACTTTGAACCGGCTACAAGGGAACGAGATTTGTTGACAAGTGCAATAAAAACGGAAACAAATCAATTGCCTTGACGGGTGCTTGAAACACCTGGGCACGAACAGAAAAAACCAATCATGCTTATGAAAAAGATCGTCACCTCTGTCGGGTTGGTCGCTTTGGGTGTCTCGGGCGCGTATGCCGCCTATGCTCCCGGTCTCTCCCCAATGGATTCCTCCAAGGCGTGGAGTGTTTCTGCCACCTTGCGTGGCTTTTACGATGACAACTATGCGAACCTGCCCTCGCACAAGCGGGACAGTTTTGGATTCGAGGTCAGCCCCTCCATCCGATTCAATCTGCCGCTCGAACAGTCGTACTTGGGATTGCGGTATATTTACTCCGGACGCTATTACGAAGATCGTGACAACTTGAAAGGCTCGGATGCTTGGGACCACTCGCATCAAGTGGATTTGATCTTCAATCACGCGTTCGACAATCGGTACAGCTTCAGCCTCTTGGATTCGTTCGTGGTGGCGCAGGAGCCCGAATTATTTGCGCCCACAGTCGGGGGCGGAGCCTATCCCTTCCGGGTGGACGGCGACAACCTGCGCAACCGCCTTAACGTGGCGTTTACGGCCGAGTTGACGCGGAACCTCAGCACGGTGATCAGCTACGACAATGTTTGGTACGATTACGAGGAAAGAGGAGGCGACGCCGCGTTCGCCAGTTTGTCTGGGCTGTTGGATCGCGTGGAACACGGAATTTCTGCGGATCTCCGTTGGCAAGCGCTGCCTGAAACGGTCGGGATTTTAGGGTATCGTTTTGGCATCGTTGATTACACGAGCTCCGAGGTAGTGGGAAATCTATGGGGTGAGGATTTGAAAGCAAAGATTCGCGACAATTATTCGCATTCCATTTATGCCGGGGTCGAACACAATTTCCTTCGTAATTTGACGGGATCTCTTCGGGCCGGCGCGACATTCCTGGATTTCCGGAATGATCGGTATAACGATGATACATGGATTCCTTACGTGGATGCCAACCTTGCCTACTCGTATGCGGCCGGCAGCCGGGTGCAAATCGGTTTCATGCACACGTTTAATCAGACGGATTTGGTGGCGCCGAATACGGTAAAAGGCACGATCACCTCTGCCCAAAAAAGCAGTACGGTTTATGGCCGGTTAAGCCACCGCTTTACGCCCAAATTACTTGGCTCTGTGCAAGGGAGCTATCGCCATTCGACCTTTGAGGGCGGGCGGTACGACGACAATACCGAAGAATATTTCTTGGCAGGCGTCAACTTGACCTACCTGATCAATCGGCATTTGTCCGCCGAGGTGGGGTACAACTTTGATAAACTGGATTCCGATGCCAGTCGCGATTGGCGACGGCTGGGCGACTACGATCGCAATCGCGTTTACATTGGCGTGACCGCCACCTACTAACCAATTCTGTATCCGAACGGGGGCTGGGCCATGTTTGACTAGCCCCCGATTTTTTTCCTATGGACCCCCTGAAAACCACCCCGCCGCCGGAAACCAAGCTCCATTTCCTAGATTATTGGCGTATCATTCGCATCCGCAAGACGGTCATTCTGGCGGTCTTTCTGTTGGTGGTGCTCACCGCAACGTTGGTGACGTGGATTCTGCCGGTTTCGTATTCCAGTGAAGCCCGCATCAAAGTGGATCGGGATGTTTCGGACATCCCCGGCATGACCCAGACCCCCTTGCTGCCCGGCTACGATCCCTATTTTATTCAAACGGAATTCGAAGTCATTCAGTCCGAACGGATTCTCAGCAATGTAGTGCACCAACTCAATCTGTCCGTCGAATGGGGGAAAAAATATGCCGGTGGCGAGCGGCTGAAGACCCAGGAAACCATGACGTTATTGCGCAACCGCATGGACCTGAATCCGGTGCGTAATACCAGCTTGATCACGATTCGTGTTTTTAGCCAGGACGCCGAAGAGGCGGCCCGGATTGCCAACGAAATTGCGGAAACCTACAAAGAATACCGCCTGGCGCAGCGCCGGGAACTGACCATGGGCGGCATTCGCATCTTGGAGGATCGTTTTCAGGATCAGGAGAAAAAAGTACAGGCAGCCCAACGCGAAGTGGATGAATTGCGGGCCAAGTTGGAGATATCCGACGCCGACGCCGCCGGCACCAGCCCCACCACGCTCTTGGAGGCGGAGGTGTTGCGTCGCCTCAAGGCGCAACAAATTGAGGGGGAAGCCGCGTACGTTCGGGAAGCCACGTTGTTGCAGGAATTGAAGACGACCGCTCCCGAGGATCTCAAGAGTGTGCTCCCCACCGCGGTTGCCGACCCCCAACTGGCCGAATTACTCCAGCAACTCAATTTGGTTGAACAAGAGCGTATTCGACTGGCCCGGGATTTAACGGACGATCACCCTGCGGTGGTCACGGTCACCCGGCAGAT
Source organism: Verrucomicrobia bacterium ADurb.Bin118 (assembly GCA_002070715.1). Taxonomy (GTDB): domain Bacteria; phylum Verrucomicrobiota; class Verrucomicrobiia; order Limisphaerales; family MWDV01; genus MWDV01. The sequence goes on along the minus strand of MWDV01000243.1, from coordinate 6,333 downwards.
CAAGGATATTGAAACCAAGATTGCACAGCGCGCCGATGGCATCATTCGCGGGCTCGAGAAACGGGTCGCTTCCATGAAGGCCTATTTGGATTCGCTCACGCGCAACGTTGAGGAGGCGATGCGCGTGGATATCGAAAAAGCGGAAAAAAGTCGCCCTTACTTTGAGGCCAAGCAGCGGCTGGAAGAGGTCATGCGGTTCCGTTCCATACTCAATCTCAAACTTGCCCAGGAGCGGATTGACGTGGATTTGCCGCGCACAGCGATGGTGGAAATCGTGGATACCGCCAAGCCGGGACTCCGCCCGGTTCGACCCAACAAGCCGCTGAACATTGCGTTGGGCGTCATCATTGGCTTGGTGGTGGGTGTGGGGTTGGCGTTCTTCATCGAGTATCTGGATACGAGCGTGAAGACCATTGACGATGTCGAGCGCGCGTTGCAATCGCCGGTGCTGGGGGTTATTCCCCAAAACGTCGGTTCGCTGCTGCAGGAAGGCGCGGAAAGCCCGCACGCCGAGGCCTACCGGGTCTTGCGCACCAATCTTTTGTTCTCCCGCAAGGATGACAAACTGAACAGCATCGCCGTGGTCAGCGCGGGCGCGGGTGAGGGCAAAACCACTACCGTGTTCAACTTGGCCACGGTCTTTGCACAAGGCAACCAGCGGGTGATCATTGTTGACTCGGACTTGCGCCGTCCCACGCTGCACAAACGGTTTGGTGTCTCCAATTCCATCGGGCTGACCAACTATCTGCTCAAGCAAAACAAACTGGAAGAGGTGATTCAGACCAGCCCCTTGGCCACGCTGGATTTTCTGCCCAGCGGCAAGCTGCCCAGCAGTTCGCTCGGTATTTTAAATTCGGCGCAAATGAAAGATCTGATCGCCCAACTCAAACAGCGATACGATTTCGTTTTCTTTGATTCGCCGCCAATCATGGGGGTAAGCGACGCTTCCATTCTGGCGAGCGAAATGGATATGACGGTGCAGGTGATTCAGTATCGCCGCTACCCGCAACCCATGAATATCCGGGCCAAGCAATTGATTGAAAAGGTTGGCGGCAACCTTATTGGCATCGTCCTCAATAACATCAACATGTCCCAAGACGAGAGTTATTATTATTACAGCGGATATTATCACGATTACTATTACCGGAGCAGCGAATCGAGTGACAAAGACGAGGCAGCGGGGGAGAAGAAAGCTGACGATTCTCAGGCCAAGGTTGAGATCAAGAAAAAGTACTGACGGATGGAACTGATACTTCAAGGGCGAGGCATGAAATTTTTATCCAGTTGCGGGCGTATGGGGCTGCGGATGGTGTGTGGGCTGGTTCTTGCGGGGATTCTGGCGGGATGCGCCGGGTTGCAAGATGACCTCTCGTTCTCGGAAGAAGCGCCGCCTGTCTCTTCGGGTGCGACGAAGGCCGAGGACGTAAACAACGTGCCTGCGCCCCCCACAGAGGTGTCGGCCACCGACCGTTTTCGCGTTGGCGATCTCGTGACCGTACGGTTTTCCGGAGTGCAAGAAACAATCCCCATCCATGAGGAACGGATTAAGGAAGACGGAACGATTACCCTCCATCTCATTGGCTCCGTGATTGCGGCCGGCAAGAACGCGGGTGAATTGCAGAAAGAGATTCAGGAGCGTTACCAGAAATACTATCGGGGATTGGTCGTGACGATTGTGTCCCTGGATCGGTTTTACTATGTGGGTGGCGAGGTCAAGATCCCCGGCCGTCAGCCGTGGGTCGGCGAATTGACCGTCACACAGGCCATTCAATCCACGGGAGACTTCACCGATTTTGCCAACAAAAAGAAAGTGCAATTGATTCGGGTGGACGGATCAACGGTGACTGTGGATTGCGTCAAGGCCCTGCGCGATCCCAAACTTGACCTGCGGGTCATGCCCGGGGACAAGGTGCATGTGCCCCGGCGCTGGTGGTAAATGGTTCAACTGAACCTGCTTTCCGGCCCCCAGGCGGGCGCCCGATGGGTGGCCCGCCGTTTGCCTATTTGCCTGGGGCGTTCTTCCACTGCCCAGATTCAATTGGACGCTCCCGGCGTGTGGGATGAGCACGCTCGTCTCGATTTCACACCCCAGGAGGATTTTCGGCTCAGAGCGCTGGGCGATGGTTTCCTGGCGGTGAATGGGGAACTGGTGCGTGATGCGCTTTTGCGCAACGGGGACCGCATCCGGCTGGGTTCGGCCGAGCTGCAATTTTGGCTGGCTGAAACCCGGCAGCGACCTTTGTGGTGGCGCGAAGGGCTGGCTTGGATGGGGATTGTGTTGTTCACCTCGGGCCAGCTTGCCTTGCTCTACTGGTTGCTACGTTAAGGGGCATACTCCCGATTGAGAGCATTTTGCAAACGAAGGGTCGAAGGCGATGGCCCGATGGAAAAGGCCGCGAATGACGCCTTGGTTTCTGCGGCGGATATGTTTTCCCGAATAAACGAGAGATTTCGGATTATGGGCTATGGCGGAACTGAAACCATTGACAATCAGCCGGCACACCAAAGATTTTTCCCTCGAATTCCTCAAGCGGTATTCTCCAAAAAACACGGTAAAGCGGCGGCGTGCGGCGTGGCTCACCCCTTGGGCCGGATTTGCCCGGTTGGGGTGGGCCGACCAAAAAAAGCGTAACGCTTGGCAAAAAATGGTATGCAACTGCGGGGGCATCGGCTACAGTAGGACCAGCTTGGCTGGCAGATTTTCTGTTTCTGCTGTGTAACCCCTCCTGTGAAACACCACACGTTAGGAGACCCACACCAAGTTGAAGAATGATCTGATCGTCATGAAAGTGAAAAAAGTTCAGTTTAACAACACGGTCCTGCGCGACGGCCACCAATCCATGGCCGCCACCCGCATGACGACGCCCCAAATGCTTCCCGCTGCGCCGCTACTGGATGAACTGGCGTTCGCCGGATTGGAGACCTGGGGGGGGGCGACCATTGATTCCTGTCTGCGGTATCTGAATGAAAATCCCTTTGAGCGCCTGCGCACGCTCAAGCGAGCCGCACCGCACACCCCCCAACTCATGCTCTTGCGCGGGCAGAACATCGTCCAATACGCCAGCTTTCCGGATGATGTGGTCGAGACGTTCGTCAAGTGTACCTGTGAAAACGGGATGGATATCCTTCGTATTTTCGATGCGCTCAACGACGTGCGGAATCTGCAGACGGCGATCAAGGCGACCAAAAAATACGGCAAACACGCGCGGGGCGAGCTTTGCTACACCATCAGTCCGGTCCACACGGTCGAGAATTTCGTCAAGCTGGGCGTTGAACTCGAAAAAATGGGGTGCGACTCGATCGGCATCAAGGACATGTCCGGCATCATCCAGCCGCAGATTGCCTACCGGTTGGTAAAGGAACTAAAAAGCCAGATAAAAATTCCGATCACGCTGCACACCCACGATACGGCGGGTCTGGGGGCGGCCAGCTACCTCGCGGCGATTGAAGCGGGGGTGGATTGTGTTGAGGTTTCCATCGTGCCCTTTGCCAACGGCACGTCGCAACCGGATACCCAGCGCATGCTGGCCCTGCTCGAAGGGCATCCGCGGTGTCCGAGCTTCGACTCCGCCAAGCTGGCCCGGTTGCGGGAGCATTTCGAAGCGGTTTACCAACAGCTCGAAAAATTCACCAGCCCCGCGAACGAACGGGTGGATTCCGACATCCTCATTTATCAAGTGCCCGGGGGGATGCTTTCCAACTTCCGCACGCAACTGAACGAGCAGGGCATGGCGGGTAAGTTCGACGAAGTGGTGAAAGAAATTCCCGTGGTGCGGGAGGCGCTGGGTTGGGTGCCGCTGGTCACCCCGACGTCGCAGATTGTGGGTACCCAGGCGATGATGAACGTGAAGTTCGGCCGGTGGAAGATGATCTGCCAACCCGCCCAGGATATCGCGCTGGGCAAATACGGCCGGACCCCGGGCCCGATTAATCCGCAAGTATTGGCGCAGGTCGAAAAACAAACTGGGAAAAAATCTGTGACCGAGCGGCCGGCTGATCTTCTCGCACCCGGTATGGAAGGCTACCGGAAACAGTGCGCCGACAAGGGCCTGCCCACTGACGATGAAACGGTGGTGCTGTTTGCCATGTTCCCCCAGCAAGTCGAGGCGCTTCATCAAGGCGCCCGCCCAAGCCCGCCGGCGTCGGCGGCGCCTCCAGCCGCGGCCGCGGCCAAGCCGGTGGTTGCCCCTGCGGGCTCACCGACGGGAAGCGGACAACGGATGTTCGTGACGATCAATGGCAAACGCCATGAAGTCAGCGTGGAAACGCTGGAAGGCTGAATCAGCCGGTAATTTTATTTCGGGATTCGTGTTCCTCATTTGATTTTATGAGTTCAACCCAAACGCAAGCAGCCGGCGCTCCGCTTCTCGCGGAGTTTCCGCCGGTGAGCTATGACGACTGGAAGGCACTGGTTGAGGTCGAGTTGAAAGGGGCGCCTTTCGACAAGAAAATGTTCACCCGCACCTATGAGGGCATCACGCTCAAGCCCATCTACCGGCGCGAGGACGGGGAGAAAGTGGCGCATCGGGCGTCGCTGCCCGGCTTTGCTCCCTTTGTGCGGGGCACGCGGGCCAGCGGTTATGTGGGACAACCGTGGGCGGTTTCTCAAGAAATTGCCGCCTCCAGTCCGGAAGCATTTAACGAGACGGCCCGACACGGGCTCGAGCGCGGTTTGACGGCGCTGAACATCGCTCTCGACCAAGCCGGACGCAACGGGGCCGATCCGGATTGGCCGGGGGCGGGTGAGCACGTCGGCCGGGCTGGATTATCTATTGCCACGTTGGACGATCTAGACCGGGCGCTTCGTGGCATCAACTTGGAAGCCGTGCCGTTGTTCATCCGCTCGGGCGCTTCGGGGTTGTCAGTTGGCGCGTTGTTGGTTGCCTTGGCCCAGCAGCGCGGCGTGGCCCTGGGCAAGTTGCGCGGCTGTGTTGAGATCAGCCCGCTGGGCATCCTGGCGCACGAAGGCGCCTTGCCGCAATCGTTGGATGAAGCGTATCGCGAAATGGCGGCCTTCACAGCCTGGGCGGCCCGGCAGGCGCCGCAACTTCAAACCATTTGTGTGCATACACGCGCCTGGCATGAAGCCGGCTGCACCGCAGTTCAGGAGCTGGCCTTTGGGCTGGCAACGGCGCTGGAGTATTTCCGCGAAATGAACGAACGCGGATTGGACGTGGAAACAGTGGCGCCGCGAATGCGCATGGCCTTGACCGTGGGTTCCCAGTTTTTCATGGAGATTGCCAAGTTGCGGGCGGTCCGCCTGCTATGGGCGCGGCTCGTGGCCGCCCTGGACGGGAGCGTCGCGGCTCAACGCGCTTCGCTGCACGTTCGCACGAGCCTTTTCAACAAGACGGTTTACGATCCCTACGTCAACCTGCTGCGGACGGCGGTTGAATCCTTCGCCAGCGTGCTGGGCGGATGCGATAGCTTGCAGGTTGGCGCCTTCGACGAGGTAGTGCGCGCGCCGGATGAGTTTTCGCAGCGCGTGGCGCGCAACCAACAGCTTTTACTGCGCGAGGAATGTCATCTCACCCAGGTGATTGATCCGGCCGGTGGTTCGTGGTTTGTCGAGACGCTCACGGACGAGCTGGCCCGGCGCGCTTGGGCGTTGTTCCAGGAAATCGAAAAGCGCGGAGGTATGGCCCGGGCAATGCAGGCCGGATGGCCGCAAGCGGAAGTGGCCAAGGTTGCGTCCGAACGACTCAAGAACGTCGCGCAACGGCGCGATAGTGTCATCGGCACCAACGTGTATGCGAATGTAACCGAACAACCGCTTGAAGTGCCGGTGGTGGACCTGGCCCCGTTTCAAAAGCGGCGCGCGGAACAGGTTGCCGCCGCCCGGACCGAAGCGGACGTGGCCCAACACAAGGCGGTGCTGGAACGTTTGTCCGGCATCGTTGGCAAGGCGGACGCCGCGTTGTTTGAGGCCTGTGTGGACGCGGCCATGCGGGGCGCGACACTCGGTGAAATCACCCGCGCCGTACGCATTCAAGATCAAGCCGGCGCCACGGTAAAACCGGTGACGCTCTGGCGCGCCGCCGGTCCGTTTGAAAAACTGCGTCAGGCGGTGGAAGCGCAGACGGAAAAAACGGGTCACCGCCCGACCATCTTCCTCGCGAATATGGGCCCGCTCAAACAGCACAAGGCCCGCGCGGATTTCGCCCGGGGATTCTTCGAAGTGGCGGGCTTCGCGGTCATTGGCTCGCCCGGCGCCAAAACCGTGGCGGACGCCGCCGCCGCTGCGTTGCAATCCGGGGCGTCCGCGGTTTGCATCTGTTCCACCGATGACACGTATCCGGAAATCGTGCCTCCGCTGGTGAAAGCCCTGCGGGC
>MWDV01000242.1 GCA_002070715.1 Verrucomicrobia bacterium ADurb.Bin118 | reverse complement strand
GCTTTGTGGGTGGGCGGCCTCTTCCCAGCCGCGGGCAACAAAGCCGCTGCCAGCATTGCGCGTTGGGTGGCGCAGCCGAACATCAGGTTGGCGGCACCTAACCCCACCGGAAATCAATCATGGCAAATCCGCGCGAGCGGCGTGGCGGGCTTGCGCTTTACGCTGCAAACTTCGACCAATTTACACGAGTGGGTTGATCGCACCAATGGCGAGGGCGACACCGACACTTGGGAATTTCTGGACACGCAGTCGTATTTAACTGACCAACGCTACTATCGCAGCGTCCTACGCCCTTGAGCATCACTTGCCGTATCGAGTGGCGCCTTGACGCCGGAGCCGGCGGATTTCGGTTGAATGACGGCGGATGAGGCGCTCCCCATGCCGGTCCAGCCCGCTCCGGGAACGCAGCGGTTTGGCGAAGAATAAATTTGCTTGCGGCGGACCGGTTGTTTCCATCAGTATCCGCCCAGCAGAACATGGAATCATTCATCGGGATTAAAACAACATTATGAGTAAAAAAAGCATTCTCCATATCCTTCTCGCCGGACTGGTCTGCCAGGCCGTGTCCACGTCCGCGGTTGATGTCGTCCGGAATGGCGGTTTTGACGAGGTCTTGGTCGGTTGGGAAATTCCTGAGGCGCTGGCGGATCTTTTCCCCTATGATGCGGCACTGGGGGCGGCGGCGCTCCGGCCTTGGAATATGGCTTTCGATTACCGGGGACCGGTCTTAAACCAGCCACTGAATGTGCCGTTGAAGGCGGGGGATACGGTGGAGGTTTCCGTGGATCTCAAGGCTTCGTGGCAGCATGACGCCGGTCCCCGCTCCGTGGCCGTCTATCTCGAATTCCTCGACACGGCGGCGGTGCGCCATCGCGTGCGGGTTATTAACCCGGACGATGGCGAAATCGGCACCGACTGGACGACGTTTACCACGACCCACACGCCCGCGGCGGGCATGAGCAAGCTGGTGGGCGTGAGCCTGGCCATTGAGACGGATGATTATTTTTATGCCGACAACGTCAAGGTATCCACGCCGACCGCCGGCGCGCCGGTGCCGGAGCTGGAGGCGGTGACGCCGACGGTGGCCTATGGTCAAAATCTCGTCATTCAGGGCCGCCACTTCGGAACGGGCGGACGGGTTCTGCTGAGCGGCAGCCCCAACGGTCTGACCATCCAATCGTGGAGCGATACGGAGATTGTGGTTGAGGTCAATGATCCTTGCGTTGGCGGCCCGCTGACGGTGGAGGCGGCGGGAGTGCGTTCGTGGCAGCCGCGTCGGGTGACGATTACCAGTCCGCATTACACGCTGGCGACCAAACCCGCCAAGGTCTTGGCGGTGCTGGGACAGCAACTATCCATCGCCGTCTTTGCCAATTTCGAAAACAACTTCGCGCCGGCGGAAGGCATTACGTTTACGGTGACGGGATACGGCAGTGGCGTCGCCCAACTCTCCACCAATGTGATCTACGGCAGGGGCGGCACCCAATTGACGTTTGACACCGCCGGGTTATCGGCGGGAATGCATCAAATCACCGTCGAAGCTACGGGCGGAGGCTTACAGCCCCGGACGACCACGTTTGAAATTGATCTGCGTCAGATCGGCCGGGTGGAAATGAGCTACTATCTGACCAGTGACCCTCTTCCGCTGGAGGGCGCTCATTTTACCCGCCAAACCTCCGCGCAGGTGGTTGTTCAGATTTTTGATACGGCAGAGAATGAAATTACCGGGGAATTGCCCTGGCTGCCGATGACCAGCTCGAACCCCAGCGCGTTGGACGTTTATTTGGATCCGGCCCCGTGGGGGGGCCACAGTCTGTTGGTGCAGGCAAGCGGCGCCGCTGTGCTGACGCTGACCGCCCCCAATGGCAGTGATTGGACCGCCTCCGTTAGCGCCACGATCCCGGCCCATCCCTCCATCGTCAGTGCGGACTTCCTGCTCAACCCCATGAGCAATGCCCCGGACATCACCAACGCCTTCACCTTTGTGGCGAGCGGGGCCATGTCGCGGGCGAATTGGGGGCAGATATCATTTGGCGTGACCACCGTTGGGGGAGGCTGGGGAAGCGGGAATAAATCCTATACGGATATGTTCATCCTGGGTGAGGCGACCAAACCGGGAGAGTATTTGTTTTATGGCGGGGGCACCATGGATGGGGGATCAGCCACCGCCTATCGTAAGCTGCAGGTGGTCAACGCTCCTACCACGGGGCTGATTCGCGGCTTGGTGAACCAACCCAAGAGCGAGATGCACGGTCACGGGCACGGCATTGAAGGCACGCTTGAATTTTACGATGCCACTTCAGGAGTGAAATTGTTCGAACGGGAAATTTGGGAAAGGGATAATCGCTATACCGTGCCGCACCTTGAGCCCGGGGTCTATAAGTTGCGCTGGATGGCACTGGATTGGGAGGGTAATCCGCTCGTTGAACCGCAGTGGTATCCAAACGCCGCCACGATTGACAAGGCCCAGGCGGTTACGGTGCCCGCCAATACCGTTGTGAGTAACATCAATTTCTTTGTGAGCCCGGCACCTGTGTCTGTGTCCGCCCCGCCGGAAATTACGGAGCCTCCGGCTTTTAATCCGGGGACCGGCGAGTTTTCCGTGCAGATTCAAACCGAGTCGGGGGCGGTTTATGAGCTGCTAAAATCTACTTCCTTGTTGGACCATTCCTGGTGGCCGGTAGCGGAAGCCTGGGGGGACGGCGAGTCGCAGACGCTTGAGGATAACGAGGCGACCGGGACCAAGGGTTTTTATCGCGTGATACGCCGGTAAACGCGTTTTCCTTCATTCGAGAACCAGGCCTCGGTGACCCCGGTGCCTGGTTTTTTATGGCACTCCCTTGCGTTGTGCGCGCCGGGTTGCGCGGTGCCGCCACGGCCGGCTTGCCTCTGGGCTGCCGGCCCGGAATGGGCAAGGCCCCCGGGGCAGGGCTACACAAACACGATTTCCGTGGTGGTGGCTTCCGGATCCCAACCGCGGGTCGGAGCGGGGGTGATGGAGGAAACATCCTTGATGGAAATCTGCCGGCCCCGTGTTTTCGGCGATTTCACGTCAATTTTGGCCGGGTCGCAGGTTTGCTGGTTGATCTTCTGGTGCGGGGCCGGTTTGTAGCGCACGTAAAGCACCGGCGGCGTGCCGGGGGTGAAAAACCGGAGGCGCGATTTTTCCGGAATGCAGAGATAGGCCTTGTTCAAAATGGCGCCGCCAAACTTGAACCGCTTGAGGTAGCTGGCTTTGCGGTCGGTGTAGGCGCAGGTGAAAATTTGCTCGCGGTCGGGCAGCCCGCAGTAAAACAACTCCGGCCCCACAAACAATTTCTCCGGCAGCTCTGTGACCTTGTAGGTGCCGTCCTTGAAGACCAGCAGGACCTTGTCGAACTTGGTGCATTCCAATTTGAATTCGTCGCCGTTGACCCGGTGTCCCACATACCCGCTCTTCCGATCGTAGCTGACCTTGAACGCCTTGAACGCCGCCGCTTTCAGGTCCACCTCTTCGTGCCGGGCGGACTTGGTCGTCAGGCGGGGGTATTGCGCGCCGTATGTCTTCAACAACGCCTCGAGATGGGCGATGGCGTATTTCGTGAGGTGTTTGAGTTCCTGGCGCGTCCGGGCCAGATCGGCCTTGGCCCGGTCCATCGCCGCGCGGTGCTGCTGGATGTCAAACAGCGAAATCCGGCGGATGCGCACCTGCAACAGCCGTTCCACGTCCGCCTCCGTCAACGGCTGGCGCAGTTCCCGAGCAAACGGCTGGAACCCCTTGACCACCGCCGCCTGCACCGCCTCGGCGGTCCGGCATTTCTCGATTTGTTTGTAGAGGCGTTCCTCGATGAAGATGCGTTCCAGCGTGCGGAAATGGAGTTCGTCCTGCAGCTTCTGCTCGCGCAGCGTGAGTTCCTGCCGGAGCAGGGCCAGCAGTTGCGCGGTGTTCTCGCGCAAGACCTCGCTCACCGTCAGTTCCACAGGCCGGTTGTCCTTGATGACCACGATACGGCTGGCAATCGTCACCTCGCAATCGGTGAAGGCATACAAGGCATCCATCAACTGACCGGCGGTCACGCCGCTGGGACACTTGATTTCGATCTCGACTTTCTCCGCGGTGTAATCGCTGAGCGATTTGACCTTGAGCTTGCCCTTCTTCATCGCGGCCTCGATGGAGGCGATCAGCGATTCGGTGGTGGTCGTGGGCGGAATTTCCGTGATGGTCACGGTGGTGTCGTCGCGCGCCTTGAGCCGGGCGCGGACCTTCACGCTGCCCCTGCCGTCCTGGTAATCCCGGGCGTCCATGAGGCCGCCGGTGGGGAAGTCCGGCAGGCATTTGAACGGCTGTTTTTTGAGAATGGCGATCTGGGCTTCGAGCAGTTCGACGAAATTGTGCGGCAAAATGCGCGCGCTCAATCCGACCGCGATGCCTTCCGCGCCGAGCAGCAGCGTGAGCGGCAGTTTGCACGGCAGCGTGACGGGTTCCGGATTGCGGCCGTCGTAGCTGGGCACGAACGCGGTGATCTCGTCGTTGAACAACTCCGCCCGCGCCAGCGCGGTTAGGCGGCATTCAATGTAGCGGGGCGCGGCCGCGGGATCGCCCGTGTGCGGGTTGCCGAAATTACCCTGGCCTTCGATCAGATACCGCTTGTTGGCCAGCACCACGAGCGCATCGCCAATGGAGGCGTCGCCGTGCGGGTGGAACTTCATGGTGTCCCCCACGACGTTGGCCACTTTGGTAAAACGTCCGTCGTCGCCCAAATGCAACGCCCAGAGGATGCGCCGTTGCACCGGCTTCAATCCGTCCGCCAGATTGGGAATGGCCCGGTCGCGGATGACATAGCTGGCGTAATCCAGGAAGCCGCGGTCCACGCGACGATGCAGCCCGGCCTGGACCTGCCGGGGATCAAAGGGCCGCGCCGCGGCGGCTTCAATGGGTTCGGCGACGATATGCTCCGCAAGGCCGTTCCGCGCACGGGCCGCGCGTCCTTTGCGCGGACGCGGAGGCGGGACCGGCCCGGTGGGCAGGGCCGGCGGCGCCGCCATCGGCAGTTCGGGTTGTTTTGCATCGTGCTTCGTCTTGCGTGAACTCATTTGGACGGCGCGCATTAAGCCAAAGAACACGGGGCGCTGGCAAGTTTGCGGACCGGTCGCGGC
>MWDV01000241.1 GCA_002070715.1 Verrucomicrobia bacterium ADurb.Bin118 | reverse complement strand
GTGCCCTCCCAACCGATCGGCAGGGAGTGCAACGGGCCGCCGATTCGTTGCCAGAGCAGCCGGTAGTTGGTCAGTTTTGCCAGCGCCAAACCACCAGAAGCAGGCACTGCGACGGCGGCGACTTTCGCCGACGCCGATTGCGTGGACGCATCAAACTGCGTTTCAAAAATGCGGACCGCGTGCGCCGTGATGGCTTCGGAATTTTCCGCAGAGCGAAATCGGGCATAAGCGTGAACGGGATACAGGGCCGAATACGCGCCCGGCCCGAACTGGAAGGCGAAATCCTCGGCCGTAGCGCCCCGACCGGGAAGCTCCAGCGTCACGCGCGAGCGACCGACCGGCACGCAGGGCGAAACCCAATCCTTGAGCTCCAATTCAATTGTCAACGCGGTGGCGGCGTGGTTGGTCAGCGTGATCCGCACCGACTGCGTGGCGACGAGTGAACGCACGATGGGGATTTCACCAATCGTCAGAGTGATCGGGCCTTCAATCACTTCATGACCGTTGAACGCCAGCGCAGCAATTGCGCTCGCTATCAGGAGCAGCCCGCCAGACCAGAGTTGCAAACGACGCATGGTCAAAGCTTGTCCGGTACCGCGGGCTTTGTCACGCCGTTGCGATGAAGCTGGGAAGGAACGCTGAAGTTAAGTGAATTGAAACGGAACTCGGTCCATTCGAGACACCAGAGCCTTGGGACCCCGACTTCTTAAAAGAATTTCAGAGCATTAGGCGTGAGCTGGCGAAATGGCGCTCTTCGGGCAGGGAGTGTCGTCCCCACCCACGCCGACAACGCCCTGCGATAACTTGTGAGCCAAGCACCCGAAGGCGACAGATCTTCAGCAGTTCTCAATAGCAAGCCCTGCCCAGATTCTGATCGCTTTCAAATCACAACAAATCATCGAAATCCACCCTTGGGCTTCCATCATTCGTCACGCTTGTGTTTACGGGTTGGATTCACAGCTCCAAGCGGGATCAAAGGTGTCAACGCAATTGCCGATGAAATCAAAACCCTCCGGCAAAACGGCCCAAACATTTAATTGCCCCGCCTCCCCATTCCAGGTTAAAAAATTGCCCCCTGCCATTCCGTGCTTAAACCGCGTCCACAGGTAACATTGCTCAGGTAAAACATGCTTTTTCCCCAGTATAAACAGGACATAAAGACCATCAAAACGTTGATTTTTTACTTGCGCATACGACACTAAACTCCCGCCGGCGAATCCGACATTATAGCCTTCGCCATTGGGTCGGCGAACCCGACAAGTGAGACCCCCTGGATATTCGGGTTCAGCGATTTCTACTGTTTCCTGATGCTCTGAATCCGAGTGAACCGCCACGGTAAAAAAGTTGGTAAAAGGACCTTTTTCATATTTCCCCTCCGGAGTCAACCAGCCGTTGACAATGTAATAACACTGGTTGGTTTTGATCAGCTTTAGCCCGACAACCGAATAAATGTTTGTTATTGAGCTAAAGCGCCGATTCGCGGCAGAGATCGAGTCAAGCTCGGCCGGTGAGAACAAATTAGTATTGGTGAGCAGGTTCGTCAGATAAGGTGGCGTCGGAACGGGATGGTCAAAACTCGCCTTCACCACGATGTTTGACTGCGCCTCGGGACGAATGAACGGCATCAGCAGGGCCGAATTTACCTGGTGCAGCACGCCAAAACAAAAAGCGTAAAATAAAATTGCCCTCATAATCAGACCTCCATCAATGGAGACTCAGGGGTTAATAGCAGGATATTTGTCCAATTCTACACCAAAATTTTGAGGTGTATATTCGGCAGGTAATTTTACCCTAACAGCTTGGCCAGCTTGACGAGTCGTCGAAACGCAATGGTGCGGCGGCGGGTATAAATGATAATATCCCGGATTTAGGTATAAATCTTGAGTAAAGTCCAGCCCAAAGATGAAATGATTGAAGTCAACCCCAAACCTTACCGATGTGCTGAAAGGTTCACCCGGCAGGTGAACAAAACGGTGGTTTTCGGGTCAATAGAGCATGGCCAAGTATCGCACGCTCAAACCCCGCAAGTTCACCGTCGAATTCCGCGACTGGCGGGAACCAGACAGGCGTTCCTCGCGCTCGGCTTGCTGGGCTTGGTGGACGGCTTTCATTTCCTCCTGGTCCAGTTTGCCGTCTTGATTGACATCGAAGCGGCGGAATTCCGCCTTGGCAGCTTCGGCGGCGGCGTGGGCCATGTTGAGGCGTTCATCAAAATCCAGTTTGCCGTTATGATTGGTGTCGTATTGTTGGATCAATTCCGGGGTCAAACGGGGCGGGCGGTAAAATATGCGTTCTTGCGGGGTCAACACGGGCTGCTGGGCAGCGAAGGCTTTGGCTTCTTCACGACGTTGGCGGGATAACTCGTGAAGGTATGGCTTGCGCTCGTTAACATCTATCTTGCCGTTGCCGTTCAGGTCGTGTTTGGCAACTAAGGGATCAATTTGTTTGGAAAGCGTATTCGTCAAATCCGCATGTACGGTTGAAATCAAGCCAGTCGTTATGAGTATTGCTACAAGTTTCATCATTTATTGCTGTCACCGGTGGGCTGCGATGTTTTGTTTGCTGGGCGCGGTAGGGCGTCATCTTCGACAGCTCTTGCGTGAGTATGCTGGTACAATTCGAGTAAAAGCATTCTATTTGCGATCGAGGCAAGAAGATCGCTGTTCTTTTCCTCGCAGATCAGGCTGCCATAAATTACCCTGTTCGCATAAATGACAAGCGCATCACGGTGAGATAAAAAAGTCGGAATGATAATTCGCCAACTATTGTTATCTCGGGTCAGCCACTCATGTAAATAAATCAACAACGCGGTGTTTATGATTGGCGGATATACAATCTCTAAGACTTGGGAACGTTCACCCAGAAAGGTTCCTCTTAGGAAGCAATCATCCCAAGAACCAGATCCAACCCTGTATTTCTTTTCAAGATGATCCCACAAGGAATTCGTTGCATCGAAGTTTTCATCTTCAGTTACATCGGCTTCTTCACCGGTCAATTTCCACAGCAAACCCTCACATGCGACAAGGCTGGGGTAGCCGTAAATATACTTTTTCATTGGAGTAAGCTGCCGAGAACATACATAGCGCTCATGTAGTCGCCAGTGATTTCTTGAGTGGTTATTGCAACTGAAATCGCTTCCAAATCTATGAATCCTTGATCACCTTGGCTCAAGGCTCGTTCATAACTCGCTAAGTTGTCTTGCAATCTTGCAGTCGCCCCACTGGCGGATTGGACTTGCAATGCAATAGCGATCACAAAGATTCCCCCGGCCGCAGCTTTGAGCGCCCGCCCACCAGGACCGGTTACGTTTTGTCTCAGCCAAGATCCAATGCCGCTCTTTCGAACGGTGTATTCTTCTGAAAGCTCCTGAATAAACTCATATCCATATCTGGCATCTTTTGAAAAATCTTCCATTAAAATACCCCTTGATCCAATGAAGTTTTCAAACTGCATTTTTACCAGTTCATTATACAATCGATGCGGCTCATCGAAAAAATGTGGGTCTGTAACTTCAATCGTAAATTTCTTGATAAAGTCCCGTGAAGGACCGGGTGGAAGCATTCTGTATAATTCCATTGTACCCAAATGGTGCATGGCGCGACCATCCGAATCGACCGCAGTAACAGGGTTGTTCCCGACAAAAGCGAGCAAGTTGACTCCTCCTTGCTCACCGAGTGGATCCCGCCCGAACCACCGCCCCATCACGGGGCTGTAATACCGATACCCGTAATACACCAACCCACTCTCCTCATCCCAAAACTTGCTGCTCCATCGGAACGGATTTACCACTGCCAGCGGCCCGGTCGAACGCAGCAACTCGCCGTAAGCTGAATACTCGTACCGCGCCAGGACGGGATCACTCCCGCCCCGCACCAGCGCCGTCACGTTCCCGTTCCCGTCATACGCCACGAAACCGTTGGTGGCCGTCCCGCCGTGGGCGGTCACCAGCAGCAACCCGCCAATCCCTCCGGCTTGATCCAGTGTCCCGCTCAAATCCTGCCCCCACAGGTAAGAAGATTGGAGTTGGGTGCTGGCTGACAAGACGGCCAGCAAGTTCCACCCGTCATACACAAACTTCGTCGTCACCGGGTTCGCAAACGCGCTGCCGTTCCACGCCTTCACCACCTTCTGCACCCGACGGTTCATGTGGTCATACGCAAACTCCAGCTTCTTGCGCTGCGCGTTGGGGATGCCGCTCACGTTGGTCATCGTCATTGCTTTAAGCCGGTTCTCGGCATCCCATTCGTAGGTCCACACCCCGTCAAACGTCAGGTTGCCGTCCAGATCATAGCTGAACGTCTCCGCCGTCTTGGGCACAAAGAGCTTGCCAATGGTATTGGTCACAATGTCCGCTCCGCTGTGGTTGCTCAGGACGGCCACGTTGGTGATGGTGAGCCACAGCGCGCCCGTGTTGTTGTTGAACAACATTTCCCCGCGGAAATAATCCCCCTGGCGCGTCGTCGGCGTGTAGAGCGCAAGATTGTCCTGGCTCCACAAACTCACCGTCGCTGTGTTCGTGGCCGTGCCCAGCACGTTCACAAAGCCCGGCGCCGTGCGGCTGGTGTATTGGTTCAACAACTTCATGCGCGAGTGCTTCTTGGGCATTTCAACTCAAACCAACTTTCAATTCAACCTAAATTTCGCAGCGAAGGCGTCGCGTCCAAGGCCGAAGAATAGGCAAGCCCCGGTAGGGGCGACATCGTTGTAGAAACAAGCGCAAGCAATTTCCCAGCTCCGTCAGGAGCGGCATCATCCGGAGGCACAATCCCATCGCCGTTGCCTCCAATCCTCGGTGCAAAAGGAGGGGACATTCTCAAAGAGTCGAGACAGTTTCGCTTTATGTTATTGCCGATCAACCGTCAAAACGCGCAGATTCATGCAGCCGCACTTGGAAGTTTGTTTATGAAAAGACCACAACATAGTCTCAGCCCAAAAATTGGGTCACGATGGCGGTGGTTTTCCGGCTTCGCGGCGTTGACTCTGATCTGCCTTACACCAAGCGCCGTCACGTCAGCCCACGGTTGAGGGAAAATCCATGTTCGACCCCGTAGAGGGGGCACCCTTTCCGCCCGGATCCCTCGCCGATTCCCGGTCAGAATCGCCAGAAGAGGGAGACGGCGTGAAAATTCAATCCCGGATTGGGCCGCCAGAGG
>MWDV01000240.1 GCA_002070715.1 Verrucomicrobia bacterium ADurb.Bin118 | reverse complement strand
AGGCTGGCTTCGTCCACCGCCAGCGTAAAGGTCACATTGGTCAGCGGCACTCCGGCGACCAGCCCGAGCGGGACGAAGCTGCTTTCGCCGGCCAGCAGGTTGGTGGTGCCAACGGTGACAGCGAAGTCGCTCAGGACGTCCACGACCGTGACGAGGAAGGTCTGCGTGGCGGTGAGTTGGCCGGGGCCGTCGTCGCGTACGACAACCGTGATGGCGTTGGTCACGCCGCCTTGGGTTTCACTGGGCCGCCATCGGAACACGCCCGACACCGGGTCAATGGTCGCGCCGGGCGGCGCGCCAATCAGACTCCAGGTCAATCGTTGCGGCGGCAGGTCGGCGTCGGTGGCGGTGTTGGTCAGGATCAGCCAACGGCCCTCCAACACGGTGACGTTCGTCAGCGGGGCCAGGACCGGCGGCGTATTCACTTCGCGAACCACCAAGGTGAAGGTGTTCGTCGCGCCTTTCGACGGCAAGCCATCGTCGCGCACGGTCCAGGTAATGGAATTCGTGCTCGGACCGTGGGCTTCGCCGGTGACCCAACGCATCTGGCCGGTGACGGGGTTGATGGTCAAGCCGGGCGGCGCGCTCAACAGGCTGAAAGTCAACCGGTCGGCGGGCAGATCCGCGTCGGTGACGACGGGGGCGAGGTCGAATTCCGTGCCTTCGTCAATCACTTGATCACTCGGCGGCGTAATGACGGGAGGATGATTGACGAGGGAAACCGTGGTTACGGCCTCGGGCGCGAGGGGAGGCGTTTCACGGTTGCCGGCGGCGTCCACCGCGAGACTGTAGAAGGCGTACTGCGCGCCGAACTCGCCTTGGAACACCGCGGTGGTGATCTTGGTGCGTTGCAACCAAGGCACAAACGGGCTGCCATTGACCGAGACGAACACATCGTAACCGGCCACTTCCCCGGAATCATCCGTGCCGCTCCATTGCACGGAGAAAGCCTCGCGGCTGGCGGCGGGCAGAGGCGCGACCAGGCTCTCCGGCGGCGTGGTATCCGGCGCCGGCAGCGGCTCGTAATGCAGGGTGTACTGGGCCGGACTGTTGTAATCGAGCAAGTGCAGGATATTTTCGCGGAGGGGACGGCGGCCCAGCCCAATGAACGTGCGGTCGGTGGTCCACGCGTTCGTTCCCAGGGCAATCTCCTGGCCATCCGCGCGGACGATCCGGCGCAGGATGAATTGACCGTTCCCTGGTTCGGGCACGCGCAGGTAAACCCATCCCGCCGGCAGGGGCGCCGTGAGTTGCACTTGCAGGTGACCGGCGCCCGGCGGGGCGTCCACGGTGGCCTGTTCAACCGCCGTGACCGGCTGGGTGGTCCCGTCGCTCAACCACAGCGTATCGGGCCGGTCGTCCGGATCGGGAATGTCATTGACCAAAAAGTCCGGACGCCCATCGGCAAACGGCCCGCCGGCGTGGACCAGCCGGATCATTTCATGAATGGTGACCTCCTCGATCAGCGAAGTCGCGCGTCCGCCCAGCGAATCCTCGTGCTCGAAGGTGGCCTGGTAATCCACGAACAGCCCTTGCAGAGTGGACGTCAGCAGCCACCGGCCCAGCACGGTGGAGGCCGGGCCGACGTCGCCGAAGTTCATCGTCAGCGACGGCGTCGTGTTTTGTCCGGCGACCTCCGAGGCGATGATCTGGAAATCAATCAACAGCCCTTTCTCGTTGTCCACAATTTTGGGCTGGGCGGAGGTGATGCGGAAGTTGCGGGCGACGCCGCGTCCCACGTTTTCCACCAACACCGCCAGCGAGAACGGCACGCTCGGCTCGATCACGTCGGTAAACGGATCGTCGCTGAAGACGTCGCGGTCGTGGAAGTACCGCAACCGCAGCCGGGCGTTGGGAAAGACGCGCACAGGACCGGGCAGCAACCGCGCGACGGACGGCACCCCGCCCGCGGTGTAGCTCATCATGCCGCCGACGTGATACACGACCGGCTCCGATCCGGTGGTGGCTTCGTCTTTGGGCAGGATCACCCAGCGCGCCTTGCCGGTGGTGACCGGGGGCATCCACCAGAGTTCCCGCAAGAGCGGGTAATCGTCGGTGGTGAGGGGCGCGTTGGTGCTGACCAGCACGATGGACGACAATTCCGGTGGCAGGATGGTGAACTTGTCGTTGGCCAGGCGTCCCTGTTCGTCGTAGATCGAAATGGCCACGCTCAAATCCTCCAACGCCAGCGTGTCGGAGTGGTTGAAGATTTCCAGCGTGGCGCCCACGGCTTTGCGGGTGAAGACGGCTTCCTGCTCGATCCGGAGCCGCACCTGGGCGCACACACCATCATCGCTCGCGGCCCGGACCCAGCCGTCGCCGGTCGCGGCCGGCACTTCGGCGGGCGCGGTGGGACGGGGCGGCAGGGCCGCGTATTCAACCCGGCGCCGCGCGGTGGGCCGGACCGCGGCCAACGTGAATTCGGGCATGGGCCAGGGAGCGGACGGCGCCACGGTTGGGCTGTCAATCGAAGCCGGGGCAGAGGTTGCCAGCCAGGGCGCGAGGGGATCGGCCAGCCAGTCGTCGGCGGATGTTCCCGGAATCGCGGAGTCGCCTGCCGCGGACACTTCCGCAAAAAACGAAGCGGCGGAAGCTTCCCCCGGGCTGGCCGCCGGGATCCGACCGCCCGGCACGAGGGTCTTGGTGTAGGTATAGCCAGTGGCGATGAAAGCATCCGTATCACCCTTTTTGATCTCACCGGAGATGCCCGCCGTGAAAACGATGTCCTCCATCTCCCCGTAAATCTGGGCCTGCGGGTCGCCATTGCACCATTGGATATTTACCGAGAAACCGGTTTGCACGGCCGCAATTGCCTCCCCTCCGCCGCCGTATTCGGCGCCATCGGGCGTCTTGAGGGTAAGCGTCACTGAGCCACTGATCTGGGGGCTGACCCCCAGGCGGAGCGAGCCTGTGTAACAGTATTGCGGGTTCTCGAAGAAGCAATCGGTCTCGCCCGTGGCCTGCAACGAGCCGGAAAGTGAGAACACGACGCCGGCGATGAATTTCGCCTCGGCCTCAACCTCGCCCACTCCGGGCATCTCGTAGGTAATCCCAAAGTCCGGGCTGAAGCCCAAGATCACGGTGCCTTCAATCCCGGCGCCCATCCCCCACTTGGCTTTCAGTCCTTGGACGCCATTTTCGCAGCAGGTGCATAATTGACCCGAGCCCGTCAGACTCCACGATATACTGTCAATCTTGAGGCCGTAAGCAGCCAGCGGAACGTTCAGGCCTTTCAAAAGTTCCTTGAACATATCCACCTTGAAACCGGCCGATCCCGAGAAACATGACTCGGCGAAGGAGGCTTCATCGCATGCGCAATTGTTGGTGGGCGCGTGCGTGGGAGGCGTGGGCCAGAAGGTTACCACCCCGCCCCTTCCGCCGTCGCTGCTACCCCCGCCGCCGCCGCTGGTGGTCGGGTCCCCCCACATCGGCGGGGTGTAAGCGCCGGTGCCGGTGCCGCCGCCGCAATCCACGCTCGCTCCGGCGACAAAAATGGGCACATGGTACATGATCCCCATCGGGCCGCAGATCAGTCGCCAATCCAAACGGGCGGGAATGGTGCATACGTCCGCTGTCCCCGCTTGGACCGACGGCGCGCCATCCGGTCCCACAGTTCGCCGGATCAACAGCGGCACGGTCAACTGGCTTCGCGCCGGCAGCACGCCCAGGTCGCTGATCAGGGGCGTCAGCGTCCACTCGGGGTGCGAGCCAAAGAACAACCGGACGTCGTTGGCCGCGACCAGGCCGTGGTTCTCAATCGTCAAGTTCACCTGCGCTTCGTCGCCCTCGATCGTGCTCAAGTCAATCACGTTGGGGCTCACGGTGACCACCGGCGTGGGCACGAAGGTTTCAAAGGTCGTTTCCAGCGTGATCCGCGTGCGGTCTTCGATCTCGATTTCCTCCACCACCCAGCGGTACGTCACGAGTTGCGTGCGGAGGAAAATGGTTTCCTCACCCAACATCCCGGGCTGAACTGTGACGATTCCCGTGGTGGTGTCGTGTTTGGGCGCGGTGGCTTCGAAGTTGTACGTGCCTTCGAGCAGGTTGGTGAAGGTCACGCGGCCGTTGGCGTCGGTGATCCCCCGCGCCACTTCCGCGCCGTTGAACGGATCGCGAAGCGTGACCGTGGTGTCGGCCAGGTTGGCGCGCGCCTCGCCGTAGTAGGTGCGCTCGTCCACCGTGGTGATCGTCAGGTCACCCCGGGCGTCGGACACCACTTTGAAGTGGAAAGGCACGACCACAAACTGCCCCTCGATGGCCAGGCCCAGGTTGCCGTTATATTCGCCGATCGCCACGTCGGCGGACGGCAACAGTTGCAGGATGAACCGGTTGGTTTCACCCGGAGCCAGCGGCGGCAACTGGCTCGCCGAGGCCGCTTGGATCCAAGGCACCGCTGGCAGCGAGAGGAGGACCGGGGAACTGGCCAAGGCGCCGGCGTTCACGACCTCCAGTTCGACAAAGCGCTGCTCGCCGCGCACCAACCCGAGGCGCACGGCCGTCGGTTGCACGACCAGCCGGGGATGCCGCGCCTCGATCAACAACTCGACCGGCACTTCCAAGCGCGCCCCCTCGTCCGTGGTGAACCGAATGCCGAACTGGACCAGCGCGCTCGCGTCTTCCAGCGACGTGACCTCGTAATGCACGACGGCGCTCGCGTCCCCGGCCAACTCGGACGGCCCCGTCACCGTGGCCGACACATTGGGCGTGGTGGGCGCGCTGATGGTCAGGCTGTGGAGCGGCAGGCCGGACAAGTTTTGCAACTCGAACGTCCCGCTCACACTCCCCAAGCCGCTGAGCTGATGGCGAATGGTCGTGACGCTGGCCCGCATCCCCAGCAGCGTGAAGCTGTCCTGCATGGGCGTGGTCCCGGCGCCGGGATGATCCGCGCCCACTTCATAGAAGCCCGCCTCGCCCGGCAACGGTATCCACGTGGTGGCGTAATTGCCCGCGGCGTCGGTCAGCGCCGTGATCAACCGCCGCGAACCGTTGTGCAAGATGTGCAATGTGACCGGCTTGGAGGCGACCCCGTTGCCCAACTGATTGGTCGCCCGCCCGTAAAGCGGGACCGGCGTGCCAGCCGGCGCGGTGGTCAGGCCGCACTCCACGCTGACCCGATAGGCCGGGTGCGCGTGAATCGGCTGCGCGCTGATGGCCACGTTGTTGTCCTCCGCCACCTCGGCCACGGCGTCTTCCGTGTCGGTTTGCACGATGATCCAGTAATCGCCCGCGGCTTGCGGCAGGCGCACGGGCAGCGTTTGTTCAAAGAATTGTCCCGGGGGCAGCGTGCCGGTGAACCGGTATTGACCCGCCAACGTGTCGCTGCCCAGAACCGCGTCGGTGGAGACAAATACGCGGGTCAGGAAGCCCGCCGTCGAGGCGGCAAAACCCTGGTTAGCTACGCGGTAAGACACATTCACGTAGCTCTCTGTTTCCCCCGATTCCGGCAGCGTCAGACTGGCGATAAACAAGTCCGGCCGATCGGTGTCCGTCACGGTAACGGTGTCCTGGCCGTCGGCATAACCGGGCGCCGAGGCGGTAATGACGACCTGCTGACTGCCGTCGGTCACCCCGTCGGCAACGGTGGCCAAGGGCACCGAGACCGAGGCCTGCCCCAGCGGGATGACCGCGCTGGCGGGCACGGTGGCTTCGCCGGGATTGCTGGAAAACAACTGCACCGGCAGGGCGTTGGTCGCCGGGGTGTTGCGGGACACCGTCACGGTCGTGGCCGGGTTCAACCCTTCCTGCAACAGTTTTTGCGCCACCACCACCCGCAGCGCCGGTCCCTCGTCGTCGGTTACGGTGAGCGTAACCGGCGGGAGGGAAGCAACGGGCACGGCGGGTTCGGTGGCCAGCACGTGGCCGCCCAAAGTGACGGTCCGCGTGCCGTTGAGCACGGTGTCGTCCACCGCCGCCACGGCGAACGTGGTGGAAGCGGTGTTCGCGGGCAGTGTCACCCGGGCCGGCACCCGCGCGGTGGCGGGATCACTGCTGGTCAGTTCCACGACCACCGAACGCGGAGTCACTGGATCGCGCGTGAGCGTGGCGAGCGTGGCCTGCGGGCCGGCATTTTCGCTGATGACTGGTTCGGCCAGGGTGAGCGTTACGAGGGGCACGTCGTCGTCCTGCACCAGGACCGTCGTCTCCGCCCCGATAAACCACGGCGCCGAGGCATGCACATTATAGGCCGTCTCCGGCTCGATCAGCGTGTCGTCCAAAGCCAGAATGTCGAACTCCGCAACCGCCTCGCCGGCGGGCACCACCACTGTGGCGGGCGGCAGGAGTTGGTCCGGCGCGGAGCTTTCCAAGCTGACCACCACCGCGTCGCGTGCGACCGGCTCGCACACGACGCAGGCGCGGAGGGTCCGCCCCTCGCGCACCACGTTCGTGGCGAGCACCAAATGCAACTGCGGCAGATTGGCGTCCAGCACCACAATCTGGACCAGCGCGGGTGCATAGTTGGAGGCCGTCGCCGTCAACCGGACCGTTTGCGGGCCATCCACCATCCCGTCGGGCAGCGCCGACACGTTGAAATGCACCGCCGCCTCGCCGGCGGGAATCGTGACCTCGCCCGGTGCGAACAACTCCGTCGGAGCGCTGTTGCTCAACACCGTGGTCAACGCCCCGGCGCGCGAGCCGTTGCGCGTGAGCGTGGCCGCCACCGGCTCCGGCGCGCCCTCCAACACCTCGTCCGCCGCCAGTTGCAGCGAGAGCGAAAGCGGCACGCCCGTGCGGTTGGTGGCCCACGTTAAATTGTTGCCTTCCGTTGCCTCGATCACCTCGCGGCGACTGTCCACCAGCACGCCGAGATGCACGCCGCCCGCCGGACCGTCCAGCGGGATGGTTACGACTTGCGTGCGCGCGAGGAAGCCGCCCGGAGGCAAATCATCGCCAAAGGCGAACCGGGCCAGCGCCTGCAGGCCGGTGTCGGCGTTGGTGACAATGATGGTTTCCGACCACGGGCCCGCCGCCGCCGCCGGGCCGGAGTTGGTTATCCCCCAACTGAGCTCGAACGGGTGGCCCGGCAGGACGAAACCCGGCGCGACGATTTCCGTTACCTCCAGGTCCGGCAACGGCGGCAGCGCGAGTGAAATCGGCGCGCTGCGCAGGTTGTTCGCTTCGCTGGCCTCGGGTTGGACGTCTTGAAAATCGGTCACGGCCACGAGCCAAAACGTGCCGGGCACGGATTCCGCAGTGAGCGGAAGTGTCACCTGGTTGGCGCGCGTGTAGCCGTCGCCCGGCGGGAGCGGGCTCACCTGCGGCGTGACCGTGTCCAGCAGGGTCGCGCCCGCGAGGGAATTGCTCGCGCTGCTCAGATAAAGGCGGTCGCTCCACACGGCCGCCGCCGGGGCGGTGCCGACGTTGGTCACGGCCCACTGGACGTTGACCGGCCGGCCAAACTGCGCGGAGGCCGGGACGCTCAGGCCCGCGAGCGCCAGGTCCGGCGCCAGCAACGTGATGGGGGTGGAGGAAATGACGATGTTGTTCGTCTCGTTGTTTTCCAGAATGGCGTTGTCCGCGTCCACCGTGACCACCAGCCAGCGTTCTCCCGCCGCGGTGGCGGGCAGGATGACGAGGCCGGTTTGCGAGAGGGCGGCGGTTGCGCCGAGTAGATTGGTCGCGGTGAACGTGCCGAGCGTGACCGCGCCGGCCCCCGCTGAATTGGTTGCCAACTGCACGCGGGATTTCCATGCCGCTGTGACGTTGCCCGGCCCTTGGTTGGTCACGGTCCAAGTCAGGTTGAACGGCTGGCCAACCGGCGCCGTGGCCGGGGCGATGATGCCGGACGCCGTCAGGTCGGGCAGGAAGACAGTGAGCTGAGTGTTGAACGGCGCGGCCATCGGGTTGCCGGCCAGATCGGTTATGTCCGGGCCGATGGTGATTGTAAATTCGCCCTGCGGCAACGGGCCGGTGAGCGTGACGCGGAAGCGGGTGGCGTCGAGGGCGTTGACCCGCTGCACGCCCGGGGCGCCCGGGCCGCTGACCGTCACGTCCCCCGCCGACACACTCGCCGGGGCATAGGGCGAATCGAGGCTCACCTCGAAGGCGGTGATCGTGTTCGAGACCACGCCGGAGGGGATGACCCCGGTGACGGCCGGTCCGGTCTTGTCGAGGGTGAACTGGGCGGTGAAGGCGGCGGCCATCGGGTTGCCCGCTAAGTCCGCGATGTCCGGGCCAATTTGCACGGTGTAAAGACCCTCGGCACTTTGTGGCGGGAGCAGGATTTCGAAGGCGGTGTGGTCAAACGGCGCGAGAGGTTGCAGGGTGAATCCCGCCGGATCAAGCGCGCCGCCCGGCGCCAGCACGGCCACATCGGCGCGCGTGAAGGTGTTGGTGTTGATCCGCTCGCTGAACCGGACGGTCAACCGGCTGACGTTCGTATTCAAGGGGCCGGTGGGTGTGAAAGCCAGCACCGCCGGGCCTTCCGTGTCCGGCAGGACGGTCAGCACGGCGACCTGACTCGTAACCGAGCCGAGGAAGTTGCTGACGACGGCGAAATACGCGCCGGCTTGGTTGGTGGTGACCCACGGCAAGGCGAGCGTCGCCTCGGTCGCGCCGGCCAGCGGGGCGTTGGTGAAGAACCACTGATAGTGCAACGGTTCGCTGCCGAAGGCGCTGACCGCGAGCGTCACATCCCGCGTGGCGGTCACGACCTGATTGGTCGGGTGCGTGAGAATCACCGGCGGGAAGGCGTCGGTCAGGGCGAGGGTGATGTTGGCCTCGACCGGGGTGTTGCCGAACATGTAACCGCCATAGACGGCAAAATCAATCGTGTCACCCGCCGCGACCGGGGCGCTCAGGTCAAAGCTGCCCGCATCGGTGGCGTTCCACCACGGCTGCCCGTGCAATCGAACCGCCACTTGCATGGCCCCACTGTCGCCCGGGAGGAACTGGCCCACCGCCCGCGCGATCCCCGCGGCCGGGGCGGTCCAGCGGATGAGACTGGGGATGCCACCTCCGCCCGGATGCAAGGAGAGCCAACCCGACGGGACCCCGTAGGCGGTCCCGCTGGAGGTGTTTTTCCAGACCTGCGGGGCGACGTCGGCAGCACGCCACCACGCCGGTCCCAACGCTTGCTGTGCCGCGTAAGTGTCGAGGTGGAAAGTGCTGAAGTCCGTGGGCGTCCAGCCGTAGGACCAGGTCCCGTTCGGATTGCCTCGGGTAATGCTGAAGGCCGCGGTCATGTCGAAACTGAACGTCGGGCAAAGCCCTGCGTCCCCGGCGGCGTGGAGCCAGGCCGCTTCATCCGCGCCCAACGGACGGTCGAAGAACAGCACCTCGTCAATCAAGCCCTGGAAAAACTCCGCCAGCGCCGAACTACCCGGCCGGCGGTCCAGGGCGCCGATGGCGAACCGGATGTCCGTATCAATGCTCCCGAGTGTCGTGTAATTCGTTTGTGCCGCCAGCCCGCCATCCACGTAGAGCCGGGCGAGGCGGTTGGAACGATCCAACGTGCCGACGACGTGGTGCCACACGCCTACGGTCGGTTCGGAGGACGTGATGCTCACCCGGCCCGACGCATCGCCCAGCGAGAAGGCGAGCTTGCTGCTTTCCAGGCGCACGTGGAACCCGGCATTGGCGGGTGTGCCATACCGGGTCATGCCTTTGTTGACCAACTTCATCATCCCCGCCGCCGCGCTGGTGGTCTCCGCCCGATACCAGAACGCGACGGAGAAACTGTTGGTGCCCAGGTTCGGAAAGTCCGTGTAACTCACCAGATCGTTGACCCCATCAAAGCGGAACGCCTGTCTCACCCGGCCCGCGGCGAACGCGGCGCCGCCTTCGAGAACGCCCCCCAAACCGGTGATTGCGTCGGTGGTCTGATTGTCCCCCCGGAACCAGTGGATCAGCCCCTCCGGTGGCGGCGCGCATTGCGGCCGGCACAAACCGAGGCTTCCGGCGGCGTAGAGCGCGCCCAGCTCATGATCGGTGAGCGCCCGGGTGCAGATCACGACTTCGTCAATCAACCCGTGGAAGGGCGCGTTGCCGTTGTCGTCGCGGCTGATGCGGAGGTTGGACGTTGTATTGGCCAGCGTCTGCAAACCGATCTCCTTCGTGGCCACCAGCAGGCCGTTGATGTAAAGCCGCATCGCCGATTGATCGTAAGTCCACGCGACATGTGACCAGGCGTTCGTGGGCAGCGCGACGGGGGAGGTGATGTAATAACTCCCCCAAGCGGTGGTCGGCGTGTTGAACTGACCGATGAGGCGGCCGTTGTTGAGGAAGAGCTGATAGCCGTTGTTGCCTCCCGCGCCCCCGACGCGCGAGATGATGGCGCGCCCGGGCGCGGAGCCGGGTTCATGGGCGTGGGTGGCCGGGTTGACCCAGGCCGCCAGGGTGAACTGGTTGGTCAACCGCACAATCGGCGCCGCCACCAGCACGGAATCCGTCCCGCCCTGGAATTGAAAAGCCTGCCCCACCCGGCCCGGGGCGTAAGTGGCATTGCCCTGCAACGCACCGTGCATCCCGCCCGGAGCGAGGTCCCGGGCGTGGTCGTCGCCCGGCCACCAACCGACCAGCCCGGCCGGCGGCGGGGCGCATTCGGGCGGCTGTTTGCCCGCGCCGCCCGCGGCGACGATGGCGCGGATTTCGCCGACGGAAAGCGCGCGTTGATAGACACTCACTTCGTCAACCGTGCCTTTGAAAAACCGTTGGGGCGTGCCGCCGCCCCAAGTGAAACCGAGGTTCAACGGGCGGGTGTTGTTAACCGGGGTCGTGAAGGCCGTCGTCTCCTGCAACTGCCCGTCCACGTAGAACCGGATGGCGGCCCCATCCCACGTGCCGGCGATATGATGGAATTGGCCGTCGAGCACGTTGACGACGGAACCCGCACCCACAAAGTTGACGCTGCCTCCCCCACCGGCTCCCAAGAGGAAGCCCAGCCGCCCGCTGGAGGTATCGCCCTGCACCGCCCAGCCGGTGGAATCCGCCCAACCGTGCGACTTCTCAATCACGCAATACTGCGAATCCGCCTGGTTCTTGTCGCCGCGCATCCAGAACTCGACGGTGAAGCCGTTGGCCGAGACATTCAGCGCCTCGGCGTGGGGTACAATGACGCCCTCGTCCACCCCATCGAACGCAAAGCCCGCCCCGGCGACTCCGTCGCTGAAGCCCGCGCCGTTCTGGAGCGTGCCATGGTGATCACCGAACACGTCGCGGGCATCGTCCTCCGCCCGCCACCAAGCCACTTGCCCGGTCGGCGGCGCCGCCGGTGCGCCGGATTGGCAAAGCCCTGCGCTGCCGGCGGTGTAGAGGGCGGCGATTTCCTGCGCCGACAGCGCGCGTTGGAAGAAGGTGATTTCATCCATATCCGCGCTGCTGTAATAACCGCACTCGGCGTGTTTGCCGATGACCGGAGGCGCGGTGGTAACCGGGATGATCTGCGGCCCGTGGGCGACCCCGGCCGGCTGGCCGTCAATGTAAAAGCGAATATTGTTACTGGCCGCATTCCCGTTGAACGTCACCGCGACATGATGGAATTGCCCGTCATCCGGCACGACCCCGGTGCTGTCCGGAGTTTGTCCGGAGGGTGAGCTAAGGCCAAAGTAGATCGGCCCGGTGATCCCTCGATGGCCCTTCATCACGCCGAAATGGTAGGAGAACGTGCCGCAGCCATCGCGTTTGGAGAGAATCGTGTCCGTCTTGTCCCCGGTGACGGTGAAGTCGGGTTTGACCCACGCGGCGATGGACAATTGGTTGTTCGCCGGCAGCCACAGCGGCGAGTTCGGCAGCGTGACGTAGCTGTCCGGCGAATCCACGAAGCGGAAGGCGCGGCCCACGCGGCCTTCGGTGAATGACACCCCCGCGCTCAACGCGCCGTTCAGGCCGGAGGCAGAATCTTTGGCGTCGCCTTCGCCCGGCAGCCACAGCACCAGATCGTCCGGCGGCGCGACGCACGCCGGCTTCTGCCGCCCCCGGGCCCCGGCGGCGGCGACGGAGGCAATCTCGGCCGCCGACAATGCCCTTGGGTAGAGCGCCACCTCATCCAGCAATCCCCGATAGAACCGCTGCGGCGTGCCGTCGCCCCAGGCGCAGCCGAACAGCAACGGGCGGGTGTTGTTGGCAACCGTCGGTCGGGTCAGGGCGCCCTCCAGCGCGCCGTCCACGTAAATCAGCCAGTTTGTGCGGTCCCACACGCCGGCGACGTGATGCCACGCGTCGTCGAGCACGTCGCTGGCGGAATACAGCGGCGGGAACGTGCTGCCATCACCGATGCCGAAGGAGAGCCGCCCATCCGCGCGCCAGACGTGGAATGCCCAACCGGTGAAATCAGTGAAGCCGTGCGATTTGTCAATGAGCGCGGCGGCGTCCTGCGGCTGGTTTTTATCCGCCTTCATCCAGAACTCGACGGTGAAGCCGTTGCTGGAAACGTTGAGCGTTTCGTTGTGGGGGATCAAAACGCGGTCCTCATCGCTGTCAAAGACAAACGCCTCATTCACCAGCCCGTTCGTGAACTGCGTACCGCCCACCAGCCAGCCGTGGTTCCAGCCGATTACGTCCCGGGCATGGCCGTCGCCCGGCCACCACGCCGCCAGGCTGGCGGGCGGCAGGAGGCCCGGGCGCTCGATCCCCCCGGAATCCGCGGCGAAGATTTCCGCGATCTCATTGGTCGCCAGGGCGCGGTTGAAGAACATGATCTCGTCCAGCAAGCCATGGAAATAGGTGGTGACATGACCCGACGATGGGAACGCGGTGAGTTTGCCCAACCGGAGCGACCACGGATTGCCGATTGCTTTGCCGGAATAACTGACTTCGTTGCACAAGGCCCCGTTGAGATACTGGCGGAGCTTCGCCCCGTCGTACGTGGACACCACATGATACCAGACGCCGGGTTGGAGCGCCTGCACCGTCCGCCCTTCCAGCACCGAGTTATCCGTCCAGAATCCCTGCAAGCCCAGGCTGTGAAAACCGGCGTCGGCCCCGGTGTAGTAGAACCAGCCCCGGTATTCGGAGCGCACCTGGCTGTCGTTCTCCTGACAAAGCGCTCCCAGGTACCGCGCGTGCGTGAACGAAGCGGCCTTCATCCAGAAGGCGAACGAGAAGGCGCCGTTCGACGTCACCACGTTGGGCATTTCCACAAAGTCATCCACGCCATCCAAAGAGAACGCCGGGCCCACTTTGCCCGGGGCAAACGTGCCCCGTTGCGCAGTTGGCCGTGGAAGAATCCAACGCAATCCTCGGCCGTATTATCCCCCGTCCACCAGGCCAGC
Organism: Verrucomicrobia bacterium ADurb.Bin118; assembly: GCA_002070715.1. GTDB lineage: Bacteria > Verrucomicrobiota > Verrucomicrobiia > Limisphaerales > MWDV01 > MWDV01. The sequence continues at coordinate 3,949 of MWDV01000240.1, read as the reverse complement.
AGACCCGGCGGCGCGGGGCGGGGCCGCGGCTGCACCGTCAGGATGATCGTTTGCGTCGTGACCCCCAAGGGATTGGCGGCGGTCACCTGAATCGGGAATGTGCCGGTGTTTGTCGCGGTGCCACTGAGCCGCGCCCGCGCTGGATCGAAGGTGATCCCGTCCGGCAGACCGCTGGCGGTCAGGCCGGTCGGTTGTCCGGAGAAAGTGATGGAATGAGCAAGCGGCTCGCCGAGGGGCACGGCCAGGCTCGTTACCCCGGTGAACACGGGCGCGGCGGGATATGTTTCCCATTCGACGAGGTAGCCACGCACGAGGGCAAGCTGGGGGTAGTCATTCCAAACCGTTCCCATCAACGATCCCGGCCCGAAGAAGCAGATGCGATCCTCCCCACCGCCGGAGTTGTTGGGTTCCCCCGGTGCCCAACGGGTGTAGGTCCACGGTTCGTCCGTCACCCAACGCCAGCCGCCGGCGGGCTCAGGGGAGCCCACGGGCTGCCAGCCGCCGATCCACGGCCCTTCGCCGTTGTTTGCGCCGTCCACGAACCAAAAAGCCGGGTCGTTGATCAGCCCCAGGACAAAGGTGTTCTCCGCTTCGGAATGCAGGGTCGCCAAGTGCCCTTGCAGCGATACCGCGGCGTTGCTGGCTTGGTTGAAGTTGATCCCGTTGGGGCCCACCAGCACCGCCGCGTACCAATGATCGTTGCCGCCTTGGGCCGCCTCCCACTGGGTCAGCGGCAGCGGCAACCCCGGCGCGTACGTGAGATGATCCAGGACGAAGCCGTCGCCCGGGGCGTTGTCCAGCTTGAGGGCCGTGATCGTGTTCGTCCCCGTGGCTTCGATCCGAACGTAGCCTTGCCGGCCACTTCCGGCGGCCAGCCCCGCCAGCCGGGTCAGGCTGCCATAATCCCCGCCGTTAATGATCAGCCGCGTGTCCGATTCCATCTGCTGCACGCTGAACCCCACCGCGCGCATCGGCACGGTGAATTGCAGGACGAGCGCGCCCCACGCCGCCGTCTCCGCGTAACTGTGCGACTGGTTGTCGCGCGTGTTCAACAGCCCGGCCGAACCGGTCCAGGGCGCGCCGTGAAATGCGTTTCCGAAGGGGTCATTGGTCGGATTGAACACGTTCGGCAGCGTGCCGGCCAGGGGCGAATTACCCGCCGCCGTTTCACAGCCGATCAACAGATGCGGCGCCAGGTTCGTCTGCTCGAAATCCTCGACGAACCAACCCGCCACGCCAAGCGCCCAATCATCCGTGCCCCAGTGGGCCGGATCGAAGCCGGTCAGGCGGAAGGGCGGCGGGTTGGTGGTGAAGGCAAGATGGTCAATCACCCAGCCGGCGGCGTCCCCCGTGTTGGCCAGGCGGATTTGCGCAATGGCATCCGGGCCCGTGGCGTCAATCCGCACGTAGCCTTGCCGCTGGCCATCCGTCGCGAGGCCGCTCAAGGCGGCCAGCCCGCCGAGCTCCGCGCCGTTGATGAACAACCGCAAATCGTGGTTCAGCCGCTGGAGGCTGAAGCCCACTGATTTCGCCGGCGTAGGAAATTCCAGAATCATCGTTCCCCAGTGCTGGCTCTCGCCATCCGGGTGGGACTGATTGTCGCGGGTGTTGATCAAACACCCGGCCCCGTCCCAGACGCCCGCTTGGAAGGCCGCGCCGAAAGGGTCGTTCGTCGGGTTGAACGTGTTGGGCAGCGTGCTGGTCGGGGTGAGATTGCCTGCGGGCGATTCGCAGCCCACGCGCAGATTGGGATTGAGCGTCGTACTCTCGAAGTTTTCCACGGTGTAGTGGGCTAGTCCGATCGCGGCATCCGCCGCCCCTCAACTCGCGGGCGGATAGCCGGTGACGATAAAGCCGGCCTGCACGCTGCCGGCCATGACGACGCCGCCCAGCCAGGCCGCGACCCATCTTGCCAGCATCCGTCGCCCGGGGCGCGGAAACTGGTTTGGGGGTGACGGGTGTTTGCGAGCTGGTGAGCGAACAGTGGTTTTCCCGAGGACATTTTCTGAGCGGGCGGGGATCATAAAGTTGGTGGGTTAAAGGAATCCGACGGCAAGACAACAACCGAGGATATCCGGAGTCTGGTTCATGGCCGCCAAGGATTCGAGATTGCCGTTTCTGTGTATTACACCGTAACCGCTGATAATCCTGCCCGCATAAGAACACGAAAAGTCAGCCCAGTCAAGGGTACATTTTTCGTCATGGACGCCGGGCGGGTTGCCTCAAAATCAACACTCCTTGATCCACCCTTTGGGATTAAATCGCCCTGACTCACCGCGACTGCCCGGCGGATCCCGCCCTGGCGCCGCGAATCACAATCCCGGAGGGAGTGCTGCGGCAGTGGCGCCGTTGACGCGGTGACCGCCGTCGCTGCTGCGGAATTGGCCGCGTCGCGCGGATGGCCCGCCCCGCCGAAATTGGCCCGATTTGGCGGCTCTTGTTGGCCAACCCATCCGGCTGCGTTTCGTGATGCAAGATGCGGATGTGTATTCGCTCCGCTTCCGGCCTTGATGCAAAAACCATTTCCTCCCGCCCACCCGGTTGTGACTAAACTACCGCGATGCGACGTTTCAGAATTCATTGGCTGACAATAATCGCGCTGACGCTGTTTGCCGTCGTCCCGCTGCGCGCGAAAACCGTGGTCGAATGGAATTTTAATCGGCCCGACGACTTGCAAGGGTGGCGGCCCAACAGCGATTTGACCGATGTCGTCATCACGGGCAGCGGGCTGCATTGTCGCGCCATCGGGACGGACCCGATTTTGGAATTGCAGCCGCTGCTCGATTTTCCGGCGTCAGCGTTTCAGGCGGTGGAGATCCGGTTGCAAGCCGATCAGGACGGCACGGCGGAATTGTTCTGGGCCAACACTGCCACCGGCCGCTACGGCGGATTCACGCAGGAAAAAGCGCTGCGTTTCAATGTCCGCGGCGACAGTGATTGGCATACGTATCGGGTGTTGCCGTGCTGGCAGGCCGATGGACGCATCGTGCGGTTGCGCTTTGATGTGTATGACGGCGCGCGCTTCGAACTGGCCACTCTACGCGTGCTTGATCTGTCGTCCACCACGAAAATCGCGGCGGCCGATTTCGATTTCAGCGCCAAGCAAGCGAACTGGCAATGGGTCGAGTTGGTGGATCACGCTGCGGTGTCAACGTGGACGGGCGGCGAGTTAAAAACCACGTCCAGCGGCCTGCTGCTGAGTCCACCGGTGCAAATTGATACGACCAATCAAACTTACGCTTCGGTGCGGATGGCGGTGGATCGCGGTGAACGCGCGACGCTGTTCTTTGCCAGTGATTATCGGCCGGGGTTGCAAAGTTTCACCTTCCCGATCAAGCCGGACGGGCACGAACACACTTACAACCTCGATTTGCTTGCTGCGTCCCACTGGCGCGGACGCGTCAGCGCAATCGGCTTGCGTCCTAGCGACGAGCCGAACGCCACCGCGCGGTTGCGCTGGCTGAAAGTCAGTGATGCGCCGCAGGGGCCGGCACAATTGGAGTTGCAATATTTTGCGCTGGATGAGGCGTTGCCTCGCGTCGGTCGTCCGACCACGTTGCGCGCCGTGGTGGCAAACACCGGCGGCGAACCGGCCAGGGAAATCCGCGCCGACCTCCAGCTTCCCGATGGGTTGCAGTTGCTTGAACCGCAGCCGCAATCGCATGGCAAGCCGGTGTCGCCCGGCGATGAAATGACGTTGACCTGGCGGGTCGAGGCCAGCCGCCCGCTCAGCAATTTTTGTCAGCTTGCCTTGACCGCCGACGGTGCTGACGCAACGAGCGGACGCGCCACGGTTAATTTCACACCACAACCGTCAGTGGCGAAGGCCAGTTACGTCCCTGAACCGCATCCGGTGCGCGGACCGATTGAAGTTGGCGCGTATTATTTTCCCGGTTGGAACACCGCGAGCCGGTGGCAACCCATCCAGCGTTTCCCGGAGCGCCGGCCG
>MWDV01000239.1 GCA_002070715.1 Verrucomicrobia bacterium ADurb.Bin118 | reverse complement strand
TAAGGAGAGATGGAATTGGCAGAGTGTGGGCGCATGACACCGGAAAAACTCTTTGCCGAACTGTTGGGGCTGGGACTCAAGTGGCGCGTGACGGAATGCGTCTTCCACAAAGATCGCAGCCAGGTTGATTTGCAGCTTGAACACACCGACGAAGTCTGGAAGCTGGAGCGCTGTCCCCAGTGCGGCGCCGAGGCCAAAGGCTACGACCGCACCGAGCCGCTGCGCTGGCGTCATCTCAACGTGATGCAGTATCGCTGCGAGATTGTCTGCCGGTTGCCGCGCGGGCGTTGCCCCCAATGTTCCCACACCTGGCGGGTGCGCCCGCCGTGGGAAGGCAAGGCGGGCGGGTTCAGCAAGGAGTTTGAAGCTTTCGCGCTGCTGCTGTTGCGCGAGATGGCGGTCGAACGCGTCGCCCGGACATTGGGCGAAACCGCCCCGCGTCTGTGGCGGCTTCTGCACCAGCATGTGGACGCGCCCTATGCCGAGGCCGACTTTTCCCAAGTGTGTTGCGTGGGGGTGGACGAGATGTCGGTGCGCAAAGGCCACAAGTATATCAGCGTTTTTGCCGACCGGATCAAGAAGCGGGTGCTCTTTGCCGCGGAGGATCGGGACGCGGGCGTTTTCCCGCAATTTATTGCGGCGCTGGAGGCCCATAACGGTCATCGCCATGCCCTGACGGAAGTTGCGATGGACTGGAGTCCGGCGTATCGCAAAGGCGTGCGGGAAACCTGCCGCAACGCGACCGTGGTGCATGACAAGTATCATGTGATGGCCAACCTGATCCTGGCGACGGAGAAAGTGCGGCGGCGCGAGCAAAAGCAGCGACCGGAGTTGAAAGCCTCGCGGTGGCTGTTGCGCCAGAACCCGGAGCACCTGAGCGAGGAACAGGCGGCGGAACTGGCGGTGTTGACGCAAAGCAATCTGGCCAGCGTGAAGGCGTATCAGATGCGACTGGCGTTTCAGAACGCATATCGGTTGCCCCACGCGAGTGCGGCCCGGCGGCGACTGGAGGCGTGGTGCCGTTGGGTGCGGCTGGGTCGGAAGAAGTTTGGCACCTTGTTTGTCGAGATGGTCAAGTTCGCCGAGTCCGTCGAGCGCCACTGGGACGGGATCCTGGCGCACTGGAAGCATGGGTTGACCAATGCTTTCATGGAGGGACTCAACAGTGTGTTCAGCGCCGTCAAACGCCGGGCGCGTGGCTTCCGCAGTTTCGTTTATCTGCGCACCATGCTTTACCTGGTCGCCGGCAAACTCCGAGTCCCAGCCTTGTAACTACCCATCGAAAACGTCAGAGAACCTCAATTTAAGGGGAGCTTTCCATTTGGCCAAACGAGCCAACATCAAGCGAATCATCGCAAGATAGATCCTGTTTTGCCCGTCTTGGCTTGGCGTTCGTAATCGCGGTTTAGCCGTCGGTAACGCCTTAGCCAGCCAAACGTCCGCTCGACGACCCAGCGGCGGGGCCGCACTTTAAAAGTGTGCGCCTCGGTGCGCTTCACGATTGCGACGACACAGCGCCCCCTCCTGCGCCCAAACGACCCAGGCGCCCGCGTAACCGCCGTCGGCCCGGAGGTGTCGGAGGCGTTGCTGGCTCTTCTGGCTAAAAGAACAGGGTCCGCAGTTGCCGAGCGGCGTCGCGGTCCTGGAGGTTGGCCGGCGGGATCATGACCCCGAGCACAAGCCCCAGCGTATCCACCAGCATGTGCCGTTTGCGGCCGTTGACTTGCTTGCCCGCGTCGTCGCCGCGTTCGGCGCTGCATTCACTGCTCTTGACGCTTTGGCTGTCGAGGCTCGCGGCGCTCACCTGCCGTTTCCGTCCCTCCACTTGGCGCAGGTGTTCGCCCAAGTGCGTGTGAATGGGCTTCCACAGTTGGTTGCGCTTCCAACGCTGATAGTAAGGATAGACCGTCTGCCAAGGCGCAAAGTCTTTGGGCAGGTTACGCCATGGGCAGGCGGTACGCACCACGTAGAACATCGCGTTGAGCAACTTCCGGTAAGAACGCTGGCGCGGTCGTCGGGTCTTGGCGCGTTTCGGAAAACCGCAATCAATGAGTTCCCATTCGGTGTCGGTCAGATCAGTTGTGTATCGCATCCCCAACGTATAGGGGATCCTCTCCCAAGGTGCCAGAATAACGTTAAAGACTTCTTTACGCAGTTTTCAAACAGGCTCTCAGATTTTTCCCAGTGGTCCATCGGCGTAAATCGTCGAAATCTTCGGATGAAAATATTGAGACAGCTTCTCGAGAGATTGCACCTCTGGGTCCTTGCAATCCGCTGCGCCGACAGAAGGGTTGCACGTTGGATCGGTATTCGGGGACTTTACTGAATAAGGGTAGCTCCCAAGAAAGGGTCGCTACGGGTTCCATCCGAACGGCCTCAAGCGCTATTCCCAGCCGCAGATTTTTGCGGCTCTTCAAGATGATCTCTCCCGGAAGCTGCCGGGGCAGTCTGTGGATCAATGGTTATACCCGCGTTACCGGTAAAGCATCGGCTTTTCCTTCCAGTCTTTGTCCTTGTCAAAGCCGTATTCGGTGACACGGGGACGGCGCTCGCGCAGGCGCACGGATTCGATGCCGCAGTAATAGCCATCGGACATTTTGTTTTTGCCCACACACTCCAGTCGCAGGGTATAGCTCCCCGGCTCCGGCCAGAAATCCAGCAGGTGAAATTCATGGTCCGTGAGTTTGTCGCTGTAAAAATCCAGCGGTTTGCCGAGCTTCACACCATTGAGAGTGACCTGATACTTCCCGTAATCGTTGGCTTGGGTGGCGTTGATCAGGAGCCGTAACGGCTCCTTTTTCTGCACATCAAAGATGAATTCCAGCCACGCATTGTCGGCCGATGGCGCGCGATAAAACAACTGCTGATCATCATAAAAATCCAGTTGCTGCCGGACAACCGTACCCGCGCCGTGATGTTTGTCATCGGCAAAATCCCGCGCGTAAACTGTCAGACGTTCGAGGCTGGGTAACTTCCGCGCTTTTGCGTCCGGCGCGCGCGCCGCAAAAGTGGATGGACCGGTTTGATACCAGAACGCCACGCTGGAATAATCGTCCTGCCGTTCGTTCCAACTGGTGGACTTGTTCTGTGGATTTTCATCGGGCGAGATCCAACCGAAGTGTTCAAATGTCACCTTGATGCCCTTATCGAACACCAGTGGATCCTGAACGTGCCAGCGATAAGCACTCGTGTGTCCGCCCACGATGCCCCATTGGTCAAAATACGGCACACCGAAATAGGGCGTACTGGTGGTCTTTAACCCCCACGCCGACAGAAAATAATCCTCCGTGCCCGTGCCCCAGATGGACGGTTTGGCTTCGCCATTGATGTAAATCTTCTCGTCGCCCTCACCAAACCAGGCCGGACTGCGCGTGCGCACGGCCAACACCGTGCCCACGTAATGCCCTTTGCCTTCCGTCTCCAGCACCACGTAATCCTGCCCCGGCGTGACGGGATACTCCTGCCGATATTGCGCGTAGAAATAGGGCGTGTCCTCCGGCAGCTCATCCAACTTGATCCAGTCAATGTTGTAATAGAGCAGATTGATCTGCTTTTCGCTCTGGTTCACGATCTCGATGCGCGCGGATTTGCGAAACGGCATGCGCCAGAAACAATTGTAGGAATCCGCATCCTCGACGATGACCGGCACGCTGATGACTTCGCTGCGACGGCCGAAACAATTCGCAAAAAAATCTCCCACGGGAGCTTCAACGGCCGGACGCGGATTATCATCCCAATACATGCGCAACAACATCTCCTGATGGTTGGCCGAACCTTCCTTGGCCCAGTTTTGTCGCTCCGGTCCGAGGAAAGTGATCCAGATGTGGGTGATGGCGCCCGGCCCTTTTTCATCCAGCAAAACGTGCGTGGTACCCGGTGGCACGCGGAAGTTGTCATAGTTGCTCGCCTCGTTCAAATCGCCGCGCGGCTCGGCTTTGGGATCGTATTTACGCTCGCCTTCACCACGCCGATTCTCCCCCACCCGCATCGTGGACGTAGCCCGCATGGAACGGCCCTCCTGCGGCTGCGCCAGACGTTCAAGATCGCCAGCGCCAACCCGCAGCGGAACGGACAACCAGAGCGTTACGAGGCAAGGCAACATCCAAGCGAGTCCGCCAGAGAAAAATGAAGATCGGGATTTCATGGTTGGGGCAGCATCGTTTGCTCAATAAGCTTCTGCAAGACTTTTGGAAGGGCGACATCGTGCCTCCCCGGTCAACATCCAGGCGTTAAGTGCGCGCCGCAAGTTGGCGTTGGGCTGCGCTAACCAGTTTGCCCTCCCGGACTGAGCCATCTCTTTGGGATTCTATCGCATGAAGACTGATCGCCCCCCGGTTTGCTTCAAAAGCTCGTCACTCGCCTACTCCGGCAACGATCCGGGGATCGATCCCGCTTTGCTGCGGCGACTTCCACCTTTCATTTGGCGACGGTGCTCCTTTATCTTCCGGGCCGTGCATTGGAAAAAAATCACCCTCGTGGGCGTGGGGTTGCTGGGCGGTTCGCTCGGACTGGCCTTGAAGCGTCGACGGCTGGCCCGCGAAATCGCCGGCTGCGTACGGCGCGCGGCGAGTGTGAAAGAATGCGCTGAAGTCGGCGCTGTGGATTACGCCACCACCGACCTGTTGGCGGCCGTCTGGAATGCCGATCTCGTCATCCTTTGCACCCCCATCGCGCAAATGCCGGCGCTCGTCGAACAGATGCGGCCGGCGTTGAAACGCGGGGCAATCGTCACCGATGTCGGCAGCGTCAAGGCAAACTTGGTTGAACGGTTGGAGGGAACAATAACGGCGGCCGGGGCCCATTTTGTGGGCAGCCACCCAATGGCAGGGACGGAAAAAACCGGTGTTTCGGCCGCCGACGAAGATCTGTTTGCCGGTGCCATTTGTGTCGTCACTCCCACCCGGCACACACCGCGAACCGCATTAAATAAGGTTGAGCGGTTCTGGAAATCCGTTGGCTGCCGTGTGATGAAACTCTCCCCCGAAGTCCACGATCTGCTCGTCAGCAAGGCCAGTCACCTGCCCCACGTAGTAGCCGCCACGCTGGTGAGCCTGGTGCTCGACCCCTCCCAACCGGAACAGCAGGCAACCCTTTGCGCCACGGGCTTTCGTGACACCACGCGGGTTGCTTCCGGCTCGCCGGAGATGTGGCGGGACATCGCCGTTGCCAACCGGAAATATCTACGCGAGGCGTTGGACGATTTCGTCCGGCAATTGCAACGGGTGCAGGCGCTCTTGCGGGAAGGCAATCCCGACCATCTGGCTCGCTTCTTTGAAACCGCCAAACGTCGCCGCGACGAATGGAGCCACGGCATGGCCGCGCGTTCCCCAGAATAAACCCGCCTCGCATGCCCCTCCCAGAGCTCATCGAAATCGTGCCGCTGGACGACAAGCGCGTCCGCGCCGAAATCACCGTCCCCGGCTCGAAGAGCATTACGAACCGCGCCTTGATTCTCGCCGCATTGGCGGCGGGTGAGGTCACACTCGAAGGCGCACTGTGGAGCGAAGACACCCAAATCATGGTCGCCGCCCTGCATGCGCTGGGATTTGAAGTCCAAGTGCAACCAGACCCGAACGAATCCGGCAACCGCCGCCTCACGGTAAAAGGACAGAACGGACGGATTCCGAAAGCCGGCACCGCCGAACACCCCCTCGAATTAAGGGTGGGCAATGCTGGAACGGCCGCGCGCTTTTTGGCGGCGCTGGTTTGCTTGGGCCGCGGGGTGTATCGGCTGACCGGCGTGCCCCGGATGCACGAACGTCCGCAGGCGGCACTGTTCCAAGCGCTACGAGAATTGGGCTATCGCGTGGATTCGCCAAACAACAAATTGCCTGCGGTGATCCACAGTCCGGCGCGCCCCGGAGCAAGTGTCCCCCCAAGTTGCACTGTCAGGATCACCGAGAGTTCGCAGTTTGCCTCGGCGTTGTTGTTGTGCGCGCGCGCGGGCGGATGGCGGGTCCGGATCGAGGGCGAGGATTCCGAGGAAGCTTCCTACGTCGAGATGACCCGTCGGCTGATCGAACAATTTCCCGCCAACGGCGGCTCGTTCCGAATTGAACCGGATGCATCGAGCGGCAGTTATTTTTGGGCGGCGAATGAACCTGCTGCGTTAACGCACAGAACTTCGGACGCGGATGCGGCGAGCGATTTCTCCGCTTGGCCGATTCGCGTCCGCGACTGGCCGGCCTCGAGCCTCCAAATTGACCACCGTTGGCCCCGGATATTGGCCCGCATTTCTCAGGCGACGGCGAACCCGCCTACATCCTCGGAAACCGGCTACACGATTTCCCGACGCGATGATCTCGCCGACGCGATCATGACCGCCATTGTCCTGGCGCCGTTGATGGGCGCGCCGGGGCAGTTCACGGATCTCGGACGATTGCGGCTTCAGGAATGTGAGCGGGTGGCGGCGCTGCGCACTGAATTGGCCAAGTGCGGTGCCCGCGTCACCGAAACCGGCGACACCCTCACTGTGTATCCGTCTCCGTTGCACGGCGCGACAATCGCAACCTATAACGATCATCGGATGGCCATGTGCTTTGCGATTCTGGGATTGAAAGTGCCGGGGATAAAAATCCACAATCCCGACTGCGTGAAGAAGACGTTCCCAAACTTTTTCCAAAAACTGGCCGCCGCACCGCCCAACGGATTGGGCGCGATCATCCGGGACGCACGGACGGGACGGCAGTTGGCGGCGGAAGCATTGTTGGCGGAGTAAAACATGGCGAGCGCGTTTCCTGAATTGTTAAGGCGCCATAAATCCTCGGTTGTCGCACCCGGCCTGCTAGCTCCCCATGTCACTTCGAAGGAAAAGAAGTTCATGCCGGTAAAAAATCTCCAATTTATCGCGGGGCCGCCGATGGCCCGGCCCCGTTAAAATTGCGCAATGAAATCACCCATCGTCATTGCCATTGACGGCACGAGCGCCAGCGGCAAAAGCACCAATGCCAAGCTGGTCGCCCTGGCTCTGGGTTTTGTCTATGTGGACACCGGCGCGATGTATCGCACCCTGGCCTGGCATTGCCTGCAAACCGGGGTGGACGTGCAGCAGCCCCGTGCGGTCGCCGCTGCTTGTCGCCGCTGGAAAACCGCGTTGACCTGCGTGGACAACCAAGTGCGCCTGCTCGTGGACGGTTATTATCCCGAGAAAGAAGTGCGCAGTGACGCCACCAGCGCCGCCGTGTCACTGGTGGCCGCCGTGCCCCAGGTGCGCAAATGGATGAAGCAAAAACAACGCGAGTGCCTGAAGTTTGGCAACCTCGTCATGGAAGGCCGGGACATCGGCTCCAATGTCTTTCCGGAAACCGATTTCAAGTTTTACCTCGACGCGCGGCTTGAGGAACGGGCCCGCCGACGCGCCGCCGACGGCGTCAACGAAAACCTGGCCGCGCGGGACCAGCGCGACAGCCAGCGGGCGGTGGCGCCGCTCATGATTCCGTTGGGGGCGCGCGTCATTAACAACTCCCAGATGACCGCGGCGGAAACCAGCGCCCTGATTCTTGAGGAAATCCGCCGGCGCTTGGGATCGGACGGGGCGGTGTGACCAGCCATGCACGGGATGAATTGGATTTACTGGCTGGGCTGGGTGTTCTTCCGCACCCTGTTCCGGTTCTATTTCCGCTGGCGGGTTTATCATCCCGAGCGGGTCCCGTTGTCGGGCGGCGTGGTGCTGGCCTCGAATCACGCCAGTTATTTGGACCCGCCGCTGGTGGGCGCCGGCGTGAAGCGGCCCATCGCCTATCTGGCCCGGGAAACGTTGTTCCGCTTTCCGCCTTTGGGCTGGCTGTTACGGCGCTGGGGTGTCGTTCCTTTGGATCGCGACGGTGGAAGCGCAGCGGGATTGCGCGTGATCCTGGACCGACTGCACGCGGGTCACGCCATCATTTTATTTCCCGAAGGCACGCGCACCCATCACGGCCAATTGCAACCCGCGCGTTCGGGCATTGGATTGATTGTCATCAAATCCGACCAACCCGTCGTGCCTGTGCGGGTCTTTGGCACTTACGCCGCCTATGGCCGCCATTTGTGCTGGCCGCGTCCCCACCGGATGGCGGTCAAATACGGCAAGCCGCTGGACTTCGCGGCGTTGCGCTCTGAGGCGAAGACGGCTTCCAAGGGTCGGTTGAAGGAAATTTATCAACAGGTGGCGGATGAAATCATGGCCGCCATTACCCGTTTGGAGCCGTGCGCGGACAAGGCGGAATTTCCTTGAATCCATCCTGATCGCCAATCTTGGAACGAGCCCGAATGGGCTGACGCGATTGGGCGACTCCACGCCGACGGGCGATGCCCCCACCTTGCCGGGGCGGCCCGGGTCAAGTAAGGTCGCCCCGTGAAGTTAACGTGGCATGCCGTTGTGGGGCG
>MWDV01000238.1 GCA_002070715.1 Verrucomicrobia bacterium ADurb.Bin118 | reverse complement strand
GGGCCGCCTCCCGGTCTTGCGCGTATTTCAACTGCCAGTCGGCCAACAAATTCAGCGCGAACGCCGTCTGACGCGGCGTGATCCCCGGTTGGCCAATAAACCGATGAATGGCAATCTCCGCGCCCGGCAGGTCGTTCATGTCTTCCGCGAGGATTTCCGCCGCGAGCAGGTTGCCTTCCTGATCTTGCGGAAACCGCGCCAGTTGCGCGCGCACCGCCGCCAGTGCCTCGGTGAAGTGACCCCGCTTGCGCTTGGCCCGTGCGATCGAATAAAAGGGCTGCGGATCCGGCGCCTCGTTTCCGCCATCAATGGCCTGCCATAAGGGGCGGAACAGCGTGTTCACCAGATTGGGGGTCCAGAGCAGGGAGAGGATTAATCCGGCCAGCGCGATGAAAAAAGGCGCCATCGGCCCCAGCCAAGGAATGGCCAAGTAACAGAAAACCACGAGCAACCCCGTGACAATCCATTTGCTGATGAGCACAGGCGGCGCGTCTTTGCTGCGCCGCAGCCACTGAACCAAGGTCACCGCCATGACGATTCCGAAGCCGATCAGGAGAACGGTGCCGCGGATGAACTCGTATTTTTCGCCCATAGGCTGTGACCGTACTGACCCTCGGCGATTCCGCCGGCCAATGCAAATACTTTGGGCCAAAACCTGTTTTTTCGTGGCGACTTGACCCTGCGGCGGTTGGTGCTAACTTTCGCTGGGATTAAGCTATGAACATTAAAAACATGAGCAATCATACTAATTATCTTACCGCCGCCCTCCTGGTGGCCGCACTCCCGGCTTTTGCCGGGGATATCACCGGCAAGATCACGCTGCGGGGCACGCCGCCGCCAAACCCGGAAGTTCGCGACCTCGCCAACGACGCCAATTGCAGCAAGCTGGTGAAGGAAAAGGTCAACATGCCGTTTTACGTGGTCAGCCCTGACGGCGCCCTGGCGGATGTGGTGATCAGCATCAAGGGTTTGGAAGGGAAATCCACCGGCGCCAGCGCTCCCCCGGCGGTGCTGGATCAAAAGGGCTGCCAGTACATCCCCTATGTCATGGCCATTCAAACGGGCCAGACGTTGCTGGTGAAAAATTCGGATCCGCTGTTGCACAATGTACATGCCACCCCGGTCAAAGCGGAAGGCAGCAAAAACAAGGAAACCAATCTGCCCCAATTAGCGGGCGGTCCGGATCTCAAGTTCACATTTCCCTCCGCGGAAAAATTTCTCCGGTTCAAGTGCGACGTGCATCCGTGGATGTTTGCCTATGTGACCGTGGTGGACCATCCGTACTTCGACGTTTCCGCCAAGGATGGCACCTTCCGGATCAAGAACGTTCCCCCGGGCAAATACACGCTCGAAGCCAGTCATCGGAAAGCGGGCGAATTGACCAAGGAAATCGAGGTCACCGACGGCCCGCAGACGGTGGATTTCGCCTTTGACGTCAAGTAAACCGGGTTGGGATTATCGCAACCGTCGTGACGGAGCGCCGTCGCGGCGGTTTTCTTTTGCCGCGGGCTTCCTGGGGTTTTCAAGCGGCGGAGGGACGAAACGGGTCTGCAGGGATAGAGTGGAATTCAACCGTGCGGCGGGGAACGATCAGGCCGGTTCGGGCGAACGAACGACGCCAATGCCAAAAGCATTTTGCGCGCGACTTTTGCTAATTCTCGGTTATTGATAATGAAAACCGACACGCCATGAAAACCTTTGTCACCCTCCTCGCTCTGGGCGCGGCGACGGCATGCACCGGATTAGCCGCCGAACCCGCCCTAACGATCTACAACCAAAACTTCGCCGTCGTCCGCGACACAGTCCCGTTGGACTTGAAACCCGGCGTCAACGAGGTGCGCTTTGCCGGGGCGACGGCCCACGTCGAGCCGGACTCGGTCATTCTGCGCGATCCGGCCGGCCAACGGTCATTGCAAATCCTGGAACAGAATTACCGCAACGACCCGGTTTCACAGGAATTATTGCTCTCGCTGTTTGAGGGGCAGACCATTGATTTCCAGTGGGACCGTTTGAAGGACAACACCACGGTGCGCGAAGTGATCCCGGGCAAGATCATTCGCAGCGGCTACGACCCGGGCGGGCGCCACACGCAACCGATCATCGAGGTGGGCGGCAAACTGCAATTCCGCCTGCCCGGCCAGCCGCTGTTTCCGAGCCTCGGCGATGACACCGTGTTGAAGCCCGCCTTCAACTGGTTGCTCCGCTCCGATCAACCGGGCCGGTTCGACGCCGAGGTGGGCTACGTCACCGGCGGCTTTCAGTGGGAGGCGGATTACAACCTGGTCGCGCCGGAGCAGGGGGATTTCGTGGATCTCATCGGCTGGATCACGATGAACAATCACAGCGGCACGACTTTTCGCGACGCCAAGATCAAGTTGATGGCGGGCGACGTGCAGAAAATTCAACCGCAACTGCGGTTCCTGGGGGGGATGAGGCTCGACGGCCCGGCGCCGATGGCGGCGGAGGCGGCAGTCACGGAAAAATCCTTCGATGAATTTCATCTCTACACGCTGGCGCGGCCCACCACGTTGCGGGATCGCGAAACCAAGCAGGTGGAATTTGTCCGCGCCGAGCGGGTTCACGCCCCGGTCAACTACGTTTATGACGGCGCCGGGCCTCTGCGTTTCAGGGGCGGCCTCAACCAGGAGCGCGGCTATGGCGCGGGGGAGGTCACTAAAAAAGTCCGGGTGACGCGCGAATTTGTGAATGCCGAAACCAATCAACTGGGCCTGGCGCTGCCCGCCGGCAAGCTGCGTTTTTACCGTCGCAACGATGACGGACAATTGGAATTCACCGGCGAAGATCGGATTGATCACACCCCCCGCCAGGAAACGGTGCGCGTGACCACCGGCCACGCCTTCGATCTGGTCGGGGAACGCAAACAGATGAACTTCCGGGTGGACACCGGCGACAAGTGGCTGGAGGAAACCTTCACCATCAAGCTGCGCAACCGCAAGCCCGCGCCGGTGGAAATCCGGGTGGTCGAACATCTCCACCGCTGGTCCCAGTGGGACATCCGCGGAACGTCGCACCCGTACCGCAAGACGGACGCACAGACCATTGAGTTTCAAATTGCCGTGCCGCCGGACGTCGAACAGGTCGTGACCTATACGGCGTATTACACATGGTAAAGCAAACGGCGGCGAACCGGAGCATTTTGGCCGCGCAATTCAGGGAATCCTGCGAACCGCTCTCGGGTAGCCCTCGTCCGAAAGTCCTGAGCTGTTGACGGAGGAGGCCGGCTTCAGGCGGCTGCCGGGGTGGCCCGTCGCCGGACCAGAGGCGGACATTCACCTAGCACCACGGGTCGGGTGATCTGGACGTGTCTTACATCCTCACGGCTCGGGACTTCGTACATCACGTCCAACATCAATTTCTCCAACACCGTCCGCAACGCCCGCGCGCCCGTACCGCGCCGGCGGGCTTGGACCGCCAGTTCCCGCAAGCCATCGTCCGTAAACTCCAGTTCCACGCCCTCGAGGGCCATCAGTTTGGCGTATTGTTTGGTCAAGGCGTTGCGCGTCTCGGTCAACACCGCCACCAGTTGGTCCTCGGTCAATTCCGTCAGCGCGGTCACCACCGGCAACCGCCCAATGAACTCCGGAATGAAACCGAACTGGAGCAAATCCTCGGGTTCCACCGCCGCCAGCAAGGTCGGGGTTTCCGCTGGGGACACCTGGGCTTCAGCATGGAACCCCATGACGTGATGGCCCAACCGCCGTTTGATCATGGCTTCCAACCCCACAAACCCGCCCCCGCAGATGAACAAAATATCCGTGGTATCCACCCGGATGTATTCCTGCTGGGGATGCTTGCGACCGCCTTGCGGCGGCACCGCGCACACAGTGCCCTCCAGAATCTTCAATAACGCCTGCTGCACGCCCTCGCCCGACACGTCCCGCGTGATGGATACGTTTTCGGTGCGGCGCGCGATCTTGTCAATTTCGTCAATGTAAACAATCCCCCGCTGGGCGCGTTTGACATCGTAATCCGCGTTTTGCAGCAGGCGCAGAATGATGTTCTCCACATCTTCGCCCACGTACCCGGCCTCGGTGATCGTGGTGGCGTCGGCAATGGCGAACGGCACCTCCAGAATCCGCGCCAGCGTGCGGGCCAACAAGGTCTTGCCGGACCCGGTCGGCCCCAGCATCAGAATGTTGCTCTTCTCAATTTCCACCTCCGCGTGCGGATCGGGCCGGGCGCCGGGCGCCGTCCCTCCGGCTTGCCGGGGCGGGTGCAGCAAGCGCTTGTAGTGATTGTGAACGGCGACCGCGAGCGTTTTTTTGGCGTGTTCCTGGCCCACGCAATGCCGGTCCAACTCGCGTTTGATCGCCGCCGGCTTGGGCACGGTCAGCCGCCGCGGTTCGGCTTTCGTTTCGGTGAGTTCCCGGTCAAGAACCGTTTTGCAAAGCAGGACGCAACGGTCGCAGATGTACACGCCCGGGCCGGGAATGAGTTTGCGCACCTCGGAACGCGGCTGGTTGCAAAAACTGCAAACGGCACTGGACGAAGGGCGGGCCATAAACGAGGGCAACGCGGCAGGGGCAATCCCAACCCGGAATCACGATTTCTCCGACCCTGCGGCAATCTCCTTGCGCGACTCCACTACCGCATCCACCAACCCGTAGGATTTGGCCTCGTCGGCGGACATGAAGAAATCGCGGTCGGTATCCTTGGAAATTTCGTCCACGCCCTTGCCGCAATGCTTGGCGAGGATTTCGTTCAACCGATCCTTGAGCCGCAGGATTTCCTTGGCTTGGATGCTGATGTCCGTGGCCGCGCCCTGCACCCCGCCCCACGGTTGATGGATCATGATGCGGGCGTTGGGCAGGGCGTAACGTTTGCCCCGCGTCCCCGCCGCCAGCAGCACCGCGCCCATGCTCGCCGCTTGGCCCACGCAGTAGGTGTTCACGTCGCAGGTGAGGTATTGCAGCGTGTCATAAATCGCCAGGCCGGCCGTGACACTGCCGCCGGGCGAATTGATGTACAGATGCACGTCCTTTTTGGGATCGTTCATCTGGAGAAACAGCAATTGCGCGATGATCAGGTTGGAAACCATGTCATCCACGGGCGTGCCCAGGAAGATGATCCGGTCCACCAGCAGGCGCGAGTAAATGTCGTACCCGCGCTCGCCGCGTCCGGTCTGCTCCACCACCATCGGCACCAGGAAATTTTTTGCGTTCATAAGGCTTGTTGTCCGTGCCGGGAACGTAAGGGAGCAGGCCCCGGGCGTCAAGTCAGGCGCGGCAGGCAACTGCACCGCGCCCACGAACGGCACCAAAATTCTCTTCGGTCACAGATTTCCCTTTGCAG
>MWDV01000237.1 GCA_002070715.1 Verrucomicrobia bacterium ADurb.Bin118 | reverse complement strand
GGTCACGGGATCCTTGGTCATCGCCTTGACCGGACAGACCGAGACACAGGCCGGTTTCTGACAATGCATGCAGGAATGTTTAACGTAGGACCAGACATTCGTCTCGCGATGCAATTTGATGAGCGTCCGCGTGTCGCCGGAAAGGTCCGTGGGCGCGTCCCACAACGCCTCCGGATCAAAGGGCGCGGCCTCGAACGCGAGCCCCCCCACCGCGGCGTTGACCCGCTTGCATGCCGCCATGCAGGCCTTGCACCCGACGCATTTGGTGGCGTCGTAGAGCATGCCCAATTCATCATTATGGGGCGCGGGAGGAGTCGAGGCGGCGGCGGGTTGGGTGGCAGCCACCCAGCCTGCGCCCACCGCCCCCGCGGTTTTGAAAAAACTACGCCGAGTCTGCTTCATGTGAATCTGCCTTATGGGGTTCAACTTGAGCCGGTAATTTTTTGGCGAACAAGGCCGCGGCGCCCAGGGCCGTCCCGGCGGCCAACCCGACCAAACCGGTCGTCACGGGATGAGGCCCTTTCCCCTTCTCCTTGAGATGGGCCGGCGCGTAACTATCAAAGGGCGTGGGATCGTGAATCTGCACCTTCGCATCAATCGGCAGCTTGAACAGGATGTCCGGCTCGGTGCAGCCGATGCAGGGATGCCCCATGGACACCGGCCAGACGCCGATGTCATTGAATCGTTGCACCGAACAGTTCGCGTAGGTGGCCGGCCCTTTACAGCCCAGTTTGTAGAGGCAATAACCCGCCGCGTGTCCCGCGTCGCCGTAGGCCTGCGCAAACCGGCCCGCGTCAAAATGCGGCCGCCGCTCGCAATGCTCGTGAATCTTGCGGCCGTAAGCGAACTTGGGACGGCCCAGATTGTCCAGCTCCGGCAGCCGTTTGAAGGTGAGATAGTAGAGGATCGTGGACAGGAAATTGTAGGGATTGGGCGGACAACCGGAAATGTTGACGATGGGTTTGTCCTTGACCAGTTCCCGCACGCCGACCGCGCCGGTGGGATTCGGACTGATCGCCTGGATCCCGCCGAAACTGGCGCACGTGCCGATGCACAGGATCGCCGCCGCACCCGCCGCCGCCTCCTGCAACGACGCCAGCGCCGTCTTGCCCCCGACCTTGCAGAAGATGCCGCCCTGCGCCGTGGGAATCGCCCCTTCCACCACGA
Organism: Verrucomicrobia bacterium ADurb.Bin118; assembly: GCA_002070715.1. Taxonomy (GTDB): domain Bacteria; phylum Verrucomicrobiota; class Verrucomicrobiia; order Limisphaerales; family MWDV01; genus MWDV01. The sequence goes on along the minus strand of MWDV01000237.1, from coordinate 2,422 downwards.
GAAAATACTTCCCGTGATTCGTCTGCAAAGAGTCATGCAACGACGCTTCCGCCTGCGCGCCCGCGCCTGCCATGAGCGTTTCGTGATAATCCAGCGAAATTAAATCCAGAATCAGTTTGGAAACCGTCGGATGACTGGAACGCAGGAGCGATTCCGAGCAGCCCGTGCATTCCTGAAAATGCAACCAGACCACCGGCGGACGCTCGGCGGATTCAGCCGCCTTGACCACCTGACTGCTGAGCCGGAAAGGCAACCCCATGAGCGCGGTTGCCGTCAGGCAGGTTTTGAGAAATTCCCGGCGCGGCACTTCCCGGGGAAACATGCGATGCAAATCCATGGCCGTTGCGGTAACCGACGTGGATGCGGAAGAATTATTCAATCGGTTTGCCTCCGGTAACGTGTTCATGAGTAAGTGTTTATAATCAGAACAGTAGAAGCCCTTAACATCGTGGCCTTCGTCTGGAATTTCCCCACTCGGTTTCTGGGGAAGCGTGCCCGTTTGTGGCTGCGATGTGTTTTCATCCATTCATCCGTGCCGCCCTGCAACCTGTCCGGTTGGTTTCGGAGAACCCGTAAAACGCCCGAAGGTCAAATGTTGGGAGGGAAGATAGCCGTTGTGCCCAACCGAAGCAAGTTCCCGCGAGAAAAAAATGTGAATAACGGGGAAGCTCTGTCCTCTCCCGGGGGAAACCATAGCGGCAGTGCCCAAGGAGGTGGAGGAGCCCGAATTGTGTTTTCCATTGCCGCCGGGCGAGGGCCCGATAAGCTGACGCCAACCATGACGCACGGCATACACTGCTTGGCACTGGCGGGTACCCCGACGCTTTGGCCCTTCGCCATTCTGGGTCTTTGTGTCGCCACCATCATCTTCCTGATCGCGGGGCTGCGGTTGCACCCGTTCCTGGCGCTGGTTTGTGTGGCGATTCTCGCCGGGGTGTTGTCGCCCGTCGGCTCGTTGCCGGGCGAGCCGGCGGCGAGCCACTGGATTCAGGCGGTGGAGGTCACCGCGGCGGAGTTGGGGACGGTGTGCGGCCGGGTGGGGATCGTCATTGCCTTGGCTTCCATCATCGGGCTGGCGGTCATGGAAAGCGGGGCGGCGGACAAGGTGGTGCGCCGGTTCATCGCCGCCTTTGGCGAAAAACGCGCCGGCCTGGCCTTGGTGTCCGGTGGCTTTTTGCTCGGGCTGCCGATTTTCTTTGACACGTTTTTCATGTTGCTGATCCCGCTGGCCCGGGCTTTGCGCATCCGGACAGGCCGGGATTACACGTTGTATGTGCTGGCGATTTGTTGCGCGGGAGCGGTCACGCACTCGCTCGTCGCGCCACATCCGGGTCCGCTGGCGATGGTGGAATTGCTGAAGGTGGACCTGGGCTGGTCGGTGGTCGTCGGCACGCTGGCGTCCCTCCCGGTCGTGGCCTTCGGTTGGTGGGTGGCGCAGGTGCTGAACCGGCGCTGCGACGTTCCCTTGCGGGAAACCCCGGATCTGTCACTGGCCAAAGTGGAAGCGTTGACGCGTCAACCCGAGGCGGAACTCCCCTCGTTCACGGCTTCAGTGATCCCGGTGCTGCTGCCGCTGGGCTTGATCGCCACCGCTTCGTTTGTCACGGCGTTCCTGCAACCGTCAACGCTGGGCGCGGCCTACGCGTGGATTGAATTCATCGGCAACCGGAACATTGCCTTGCTGCTCGGTGCGGGATTGGCCATGACCCTCGTGGCGCGGCACCGGCGGTTGAATCTGGCCGGCTTGAGCGCGCTGCTCGGTCGGGCGCTGGAAACGGGCGGCGTCATTATTCTCATCACCAGTGCGGGCGGCGCCTTCGGGCTCATGCTCAACCATGCCGGCGTGGGCGAAGCGGTCCGAAATCTGGCACTGGGACATGACATCAATCTGATCGTGCTCGGCTGGGCGGTGGCGGTGGTTTTGAAATTCTCCCAAGGCTCCGCCACGGTGGCCATGTTGACGGCGGCGGCGATGATGGTGGGCGTTACGCAGGGGACGGACCTGCCTTATCATCCCATGTATCTGTTCCTCGCCATCGGCTTTGGCGCCCTCGGATTGTCTTGGATGAATGACAGCGGCTTCTGGGTCATTGGCCGGTTGAGCGGCTTCACCGAACGGGAAACATTGAAGACCTGGACGGTGCTGGCGTTCTCCATGTCCTGCGCCGGGCTGGTGGAAACCCTGTTGTTGGCGGCGCTGCTTCCTTTCAAATGATCCCGGTCAACGCGGGCGAACCAGCAGTTCCTCCACGATGACATGCGGCGGCTGGCCCAGGCAAAACAGCACACAGTCCGCCACGTCTTCCGGACGCAACATGCGGGCGCGGGCGGCGGCGTCCGGCACTTGCGGTCGTTTGTTCAGGAGCGGCGTGTCAATATCCCCGGGGAACAGGGCGCAGGCGCGGATGCCGTGGGCGCGTTC
>MWDV01000236.1 GCA_002070715.1 Verrucomicrobia bacterium ADurb.Bin118 | reverse complement strand
TCGCACACCGCCACCAGCACCTGCCCGCGGAAAAACGCCACGAGATAATCACTGATGGAACTCAACACAAAAGCGAGTTCCTCTTTGAACTGCGAATCCCGCACCGGCAGATAATCCCGCCATTGCGCGCTGATCCCCTGTTTCTCCAACAAAAAATAAAAGGCATATATCGGCACCAACGCCAACCCGGCAATCACGCCAAAAACAGCGCCCACAAACCCAAAAACTTGCGACAACCAAGCGCCAAATTTGGGCAACAGTTTGGTCACCTGCCCCGCCACGGATTGGAAGACCGTGGATTCCTGGGGGGCGACAGGTTCGGGCGCAACCACCAACGGAGCCGGCACTTCGACGGGCGCGGCATTCGTCCGGCTGGGCCCCACGCTTTCACTCACCGCCCGGAGCACGGACGCGGCTTGCGGCGGCAACCAGCGCGGCGGATGATCGGCCATTTCCTTGGCGCGCTGGGGCAGTTGGGTGGCCATCGTGCTGGTTTTGGCGGCGAGGTCCCGCGCTTCAACCACCACCTGCGGCACCACACTCGCCGCGAGGCCGATGATCAACACCAACGCCAGTACAAACACTACGCCAATGGCCCGGAGCCGCGGCACCCGCTTGCGCACCAGAAATTCCACCACCGGATCCAACATGCAGGCGAGCACCCCGGCCACCGCCACCGGCCAAAGCACCGGCCCCAAAACATGCAGCACGCGCCCCAATCCCCAGACCAAAGCCACGATCAATGCCACAATCACCGCCAAAGCCAGGCCAGTGGCTGCCAACCAGATCACGCGCGCTTGTTTCTCCGTGGGCGGGGGAAAATTCATTGGGGGCGGCCTCCTCCTTCTTGCCGGCACTGAATCCAAACTCCTTGATCTAGCGCCGCCTCAACACATCGCAATCCGCGTGGGATGATGCGACTCCGCCATGCCAAAACCGTTTCGGAAAATGAATTGCCCGTGGTCATGTCATGCTTGGCCGAGCTTTTGGGATTTCGCGGCCGCCGCGCGCACGGCGCTGATCACGGTGCCGCGGAATTTGCCTTTTTCCAATTCGTACAGGCCCTCAATAGTCGTGCCGCCGGGACTCGTCACCATGTCTTTGAGCGCGCCCGGATGCAGGCCGGTTTCCAAAACCATCTGCGCACTGCCGAGCACCGTCTTCGCGGCGAGTTGGGTGGCCACATCGCGCGGGAGGCCCGCGGCCACCCCGCCATCACTGAGGGCTTCGATGAATTGATACACATACGCGGGGCCGCTGCCGCTCAAACCCGTCACGGCATCCAACAACGATTCCTTCAGCGGAAAGACAAGCCCCACGGCGGCGAAAAGCCGCTGCACCAGGTCGCCGTCGGCTTTGGTCGCGTGTTTGCCCCGCGCAAAGGCGGACGCGGACGCGCCGATCAACGCCGGGGTGTTGGGCATGACCCGGACCACCCGCGATCCTGCGGGCAAGGCAGCCTCGAGCCGGATCGTCGGCACCCCGGCGGCGATGGACACCAGCAAATGCCGGCGGGTAAAATGGTCGCGAATTTCCTTCAGGACAGCGTTCGCTTGATCCGGCTTGGTGGCGAGCACCAGCACGCTCGCAGCCTCGAGCACTCGCCGGTTGCCCAGCACGATTCGCGCACCAGTCGCCTTGCCAAACGCGGTGCGCGCGGCGGCGAGCGGATCACTGCCAAAAACCTGCCGCGGCGTCACCAGCCCGGCGCGGATCACGCCTTTGGCAAGCGCACAAGCCATCCGGCCGGTGCCGAGAAATCCGAGGGTAAGCTTCGCTGGCATGCCGGGGTTGTAGCAGGATCTCGGGGGGCGGCGAAAGAGAAAACTCTTGTCAAAAAAGGGGTTCCGCATTGCCACCAGACGATTCTTGTGGAATTTTAGGCTGCCGGCGACGGTTAACAGTGCCGGTTTATTTTTATTATGAAGTTGATGGTGTTTTTTTCGGGTGCTCGGTGGGGCGCAATTTTCTGCAAATTCTCACGCTGGTTTGTCCTGTCCTTTTTCCTGCTCATCTGCCTTGCGGGCGGCTCTGTCCGGGCCACGCAGGAGAATTGGTCGGAGGCCACCGGACAACAGTTTCCGATCCCGGCGGCTGATGAAGAGGGTCCGGCGGGAACCACAGCATCCCCTGCCCTCTCCGAGGCACCGCCCCCGGTGAGCGCACAAGCCCAAGGGCCCACCGCGCCGTCTCTCGGACAACCCGCCGGCGCGTTATCCGGGCGCATCGTTTACACCAGCGCCGGACATGGTTGGACTTGGAGCGGCAGCAGTTGGGTGCTGCAACGGGGCGTCATCGGCGGGATGAACGAAGACTACGGCAACCTCGATCAAATGACCTTGTTTGCCTATTACTGCTTTAACGCCGGCGCCACGGTGGTGCCCATGCGCCCGGTGGGACATCAGACCAACGAGGTGGTGCTGGACAATGTTTCGGCGGGCGTGAGTTTTCAGGGCGCGTGGTCGAACAGCACCAGCACGGTCTATTACGGCAACCCCGGCGCGTTGCCCTATCGGTACGCCTTTGTGGAGGACACGGAAACGGCCACGGCCACCTACACGCCGAACATTCCAGTGGCGGGATTCTATCCGGTCTATACCTGGGTGCTGGCGGGCAGCAACCGCACCAATCAGCTCTATCGCATCCGGCACACCGGCGGGGAATCACTGGTTCGGGTGCCGCATAACATGGTTGGCAGCGGCTGGATTTATCTGGGCACGTATCATTTCAATGCCGGCGTGAACGCCCAGAGCGGCGCGGTGATCATCAGCAATCTCGGACCGGTGCCGGGCGCGACCGGCGTGGTCATCGCGGATGCGATCCGGTTCGGCAACGGTATGGGTTCGATCAACCGGGGCGGCGGCGTCTCGGGTTATCCCCGGGAGGAGGAATGCGCCCGCTATTGGATTCAAAATTCGCTGGGGCAAGGCCAGTCCGCTTCCATTCCCGGTCAATCCGGGGATGACGGCAGCGACAGCGTGGGCGCGCCGATTCGCATGGCGGTGGAAATGAATCAGCAAAGCGTCGGCAACATGTACAAACGGATTTACATCGGGATTCATTCCAATGCCACCACCGGCAACACCAACACCGCCAATGCCCGCGGCAGCATGGGGTTGTGGAATGACAACAACCAGTTTGCCGGCACGGGCACGCCGCATCAGTTCCGGCTGGCGCAACTCATTGGCCGCGAGGTGACCGATGATCTTAAATCGCTGAATGCCCTGCTGGAAGCGCCGTGGTTTGACCGGGGCAACGGCGTGACTTACAAAAATCCCAGCTTCGCCTACGGCGAAATCAACAACCGGACCATCAACGACGAATTTGACGCCACCATCGTCGAGGTGGCCTTTCACGATCAAACCCAGGACATCGCCCTGCTCCGGGATCCCAAGGTGCGCAATTGGGTGGCCCGCGCCTGTTATCACGCGGTGATCAAATACATGAACGAGTTCGACGGGTTGCCGCTCCAGTTCCTGCCCGAACCGCCTTACAACGTGCGGGCAATGGCCGTCCCGGAGGGCATCGTGGTTTCCTGGATGTATCCCATCAGCCAAGCCGGCAGTGGAGCCCCTACGGGCTACCAGGTTTATGTCTCCACCAACGGCTACGGTTTCGGCAATCCCGTGGCGGCCATGCACCCCGCACAGACGACGCTTCTGTTGACGAATCTGGCGCCGGACACGGATTATTATTTCCGGGTCGCCGCCGTCAACGCGGGCGGCGAATCGTTCCCCTCGGAAGTGGTGGGTTGCCGGCGCAGTTCCAATCCGGCGCAGTCGCGCGTGCTGTTTGTGAATGCCTTCGACCGCTTTGACCGCACCACCAATCTGCGCCACACGCCGACGGCCAAAAACTATCAACCGCCCGGCCCCACCGGCACCATGGAACGCGTGGTGCCCCGCGCCAACAACGCCTTCGATTATGTGGTGCCGCACGGCAAGGCCATCAGCGCTTTTGGTTTGCCGTTTGACTCCTGCCAACGGCAGGCGGTCACCAACGGCATGGTGCAGTTGTTCCGCTACGACATTGTGGTCTGGTCCGCCGGCCAAAGTCTGACCAACACGTTCCGCGCGGTGGAACGCAACCTGATCAGCAATTATCTCAACGCGGGCGGGCACCTCTTCGTCTCGGGCGCGGACATCGCGTGGGATTTGGACCGGGCCAGCGGCCCCAGCACGGCGGATCGTCTGTTTCTCAACAATGTGCTGCGGGCCGATCTCGGTCCGGACGCCAACAACAACAGCGGCAGTTACACCGTCGCGCCCGCCAGCGGGGGTCTGTTCGCCGGGGTGGGCAACGCCATGTTTGACGATGGCACCCGGAACATATACTGGGTCCAAAACCCCGACGTGTTGATCCCGACGGGTGCCGGCGCCCGGGCCGCCTTGAACTACGTGGGCGGCCGGGGCGGCGCGGCGGCGGTGCAATACGACGGCTCGGCCGGCGGCGGTCGGGTGGTGTATCTCGGTTTCCCCTTTGAAACCCTGATCTCGCCGGCCTCGCGCGTCGCTTACATGGCCCGGGCGCTGCGGTTCTTTAGTAAACCACCCCGGTTCGAGCAGATCACTTTGCAACCCGACCAACGGCCGCGCCTGACCCTGAGTGGAGAACCCGGCTTGACCTATCAGATCCAAGTTTCGAGCAACCTGACGCACTGGAACGTGTGGACCAATGTGCTCAACGCCAGCGGCACCGTATCTGTCGTGGACGCGCCGGTAACGGGCGCTTCCTCCCGCTTTTACCGCGTTCAACTCGCCCCCTGATTTGATGCGTTCGCTGTCCGTTCCAGTCTCGTTGGCAAATCCGACCACCGATGTAAATTGAAATAAATTTTTATCCGCGTATGAAACGAATCCTGATCTCACTCGTTCTGTTGGCCACCGCGTGTGGATGTCTGGCCGCCTTCGAACCGCCGCTGGTGCTGGAAGATCGTCTGGCCCCGTACGAACCCGGCTGGGAAGCGGCGTTGTCCCCCGACTGGGCCGAACCCATCCCCCCAGCGCCGGCCGAACCGGAGATTGCCGCGCAGGCTTTTGCCGCGCTCACGCCGGCGGCGCGCCAGCCGCAGGGCGCGTTGTCCGGGCGCATTGTCTATATGAACGGCGGGCACGGCTGGACCTACGATCCCAACTTCTCCCCGCCGTGGCGGCTGATGCGCTCCGCGCCTTTGCTGGAGATGAACGAGGATTACGGCAACGTGGATCAATTGAATTTCTTTGCCATGTATTGCTTCAACGCCGGGGCGGTGGTCGTGCCCTTCCGTCCGCTCGGGCAACAGACCAACGAGGTGGTGCTGGATAACGTGTCCCCGGGCGTCACGTTCCAAGGACCGTGGTCGGACAGTGTGTCCACAATTTTTTACGGCGCCCCCGGCGCGTTGCCCTATCGTTACGCCTCGTTGGCGGCGAGCGAAAGCGCCACCGCCACTTACAC
>MWDV01000235.1 GCA_002070715.1 Verrucomicrobia bacterium ADurb.Bin118 | reverse complement strand
CCGATGGCGCAGGATTTCCATGCGGCGTTTGGGTTGGGGACGGACGACAAACACATTGCCACGGTGGACGCCGACGGTGTGGCCCTGGCCGCCATCCAGGGCTTGAATCGGAAACTGGAGACGGAAGCCACCACTCTTAGAGCGGAGAACTCAGAGTTACGCCAAACGGTGAATGAATTGAAAATCCTGGTGCAACAGCTCAACGACAAACTCAACGCGAACTGATCATGAAAATCCGAGGATGGAAGATGGAGGATGGAGGATGGAAGTTACCCGTATTGCCAGCGTCTGGGGCAACAGGCAATCAATGGTCCGGCCTGGCTCTGCGCCTCGGTGTCTCGGTGGCTCTGCTGTTGCTCAGTCTGAGCGTGTCGTTCGCGCAGAGCTACTCGATTGACTGGTGGACGATAGACGGCGGGGGCGGCACCAGCACCGGCGGCGTCTATGCGGTCACCGGCACCATCGGTCAACCGGACGCCGGCAGCACCGCCATGACCGGCGGCAATTACTCGGTGACGGGCGGGTTCTGGGCGTTGGCGGCGGTGCAAACGCCCGGCGCGCCGTTGCTTTCCATTGCCCGCACGGCCACCAACACCGTGGCGGTCTGGTGGCCCTCGCCCTCAACCGGCTGGATACTGCAACAGAACACCCACAGCGTGGCGAGTGTGAACTGGAGCAACGTGGTGACGACTCCGGTGGATGACGGCACGCATAAAACCGTCATCATCAGTCCGCCCACGGGCAATCGCTTCTATCGGTTATTCCAACCGTAAGTTCACCTCCCCCACCCCACGAATTACCAGAAACTCGAAACTTCTCCCCTTGCCCCATGAAAACGCCCAGATTCTTTTTCCGTCTATGGCTCATCGGACCGGTAATGCTGTCATGCCTGACCCTGGCTGGTGACGGATTGATCGGCCGCTATTACAACGGCTATACCGTAACCGGCAATCGCATTGGGTTCGATGGCCCACCCTGGTGAAGACAGAAACCAACACCGTTTTCGATTTCTGGAACGGCTCGCAATATGACGACTGGAATCCCATTGGTTCGGGTCCGTATTCCGTGCGCTGGACCGGATATTTGCAGATTCCCCATTCCGGTCTTTACGGTTTCGGGAGTATTTCCGACGACGGTTCGGAGATTTGGATTGATGACGTGCGCGTGGTGGATAATCACGAGGAACAGTGGTTTGACTGGCAGGAAGCTTGGTGTTATCTGGGCGCGGGCTATCACACGATTGAAATCACCTTCTTTGATAATATGAGCTACAGTGGGATTGAAGTTTGGTGGTTAAAGCCAGAAAACGCCCCTTCCATTCCGCCCTATTCCGGGGAGACGTTTCATACCATTCCGCCCACGTTCAACGCCGGCACCCAATGGGAAATTCTGAGCGCGCCCGCCGTCCAGACACACGCGCCATATGTCAATCCACAGTTGCGGGCGGAGGGGGCGGCGGCCCGCAACACCGTGACCCTGACCTGGCAGGGATTTACGAACGTCACGTACACCCTCGAATCTTCCACGAACTTGACGACGTGGCAGGATCGCACGGCCGGCCTGCCGGGCATCAGCAGAGTGATGACGCAACAAATTACCACGACGCTCCCGCGGGAATTCTTTCGACTGCGTCTGGAGGAATAACCAGCTTCCCCAACCGGGGTTGTTTGGATTTAAGACCCGAAATCGGCCGCGGCGGTACCTCCAAACTCAGGAAAACCAAACCCACTCTCCCCCCATCACCGGTCTCTCCGGCGCGGGCTTTGAGCCAGTTGGCCAACCGGCTCCCGACCAACACTCTTCGGCCCGTGGCAGCGGAAGGCACTGGCCAGCCCGCCCTTATACAAGTTATCCGCATGATAAATATGAGATGGTTGTATGACAACGGGGAGGTTCCGTGTCATATTATGGCCCAGAGCGGAAGCTCGTGACCAAACAAAGACACTGAGACAATGACAACGACCTTCTTTCGATCCCTGTTTCTTTCCACCGTGCTCGGCGTGGCGGGCAGCCACGCCGGCGATGAGGCCCTGAGGCCAACCGCAACCCCCGGCGGCGCGCCGGCCCCCGCCATTGATCGCGGGTTGCTGCAACTGGCTGGATCGCGGCCGGCGGGCGGCGGTGCGATGGTGGCCGGGCGGAGCGGCATGCGGCTTGATTACCAAAAAGTCGCGCCCGGCATCTCCCAGGCCATGATGGGTTTGGAAAATTACGTTCGCACCAGCGGCCTGGAAAAATCGCTGCTGACGCTCGTCAAAATGCGCGCCTCGCAAATCAATGGGTGCGCGTATTGCCTCGACATGCACACCAAAGAGGCCCGGGCCATCCATGAATCCGAACAGAAACTCGGGTCGCTCGCGCACTGGCGGACCGCCGATTGTTTTACCCCGCGCGAACGCGCCGCGTTGGCGTGGACCGAGGCGCTCACCTTGATTGCGGAGAACCACGTTCCGGAAGAACTCTTCAACGAAACCCGCCAACACTTCAGCGAGAAGGCGCTGGCCGATCTGAGCCTGGCCATTATCTCCATCAACGGGTGGAATCGTTTGAACATCAGTTTCCGCCTGGATCCGGAGTCGTGCCCGGTTGAATAGTTGACGGCGGCAAAAAACGAACGCCGTCCGCGCACGGCACATCCCGCGCCCTCCCGGCGCGGGTTAACCAGCCAGCGCGGGCGCGCCGACCCCAGAACGGAATATGAAAACACGATTGAATTACAAAACGACGGCGCCGGCAGGTTATCAAGCCATGCTTGGCCTCGAACACTACGCGCGCAACAGCGGACTGGAGCATGCGCTGCTCGAACTGGTCAAGACCCGCGCTTC
>MWDV01000234.1 GCA_002070715.1 Verrucomicrobia bacterium ADurb.Bin118 | reverse complement strand
CTTTATTCCATGACGTTTGTGAACGACCTGGAACAGGACCGGGAAGCGTTGCTGTGGTACAAGGCGTTTCGCGAAGAGGCGGAGCAGAAGAAGTTCCGGCACTTCCTGGAAGTCTTCGATCCCAACGTAGAAAGCGGCATCCCGCCCGAGAAATTGGGTGAATTTGTCAACGACGCCATCATCCGCACGCTGGCGGGAGTGCCCGAGGCCGGTCGCCCGCTGTTTCTGAAAATCGTGTATCACGGGCCGCGGGCGATGGAGGAGTTGGCGCAGTATGATCCCAATCTCGTGGTGGGCATCCTCGGCGGCGGCGCCGGGACGACGCTGGACGCCTTCCAACTGATTCATGACGCCCAGAAATACGGCGCGCGCGTGGCCTTGTTCGGGCGCAAGATCAATCACGCGGAGCATCAACTTGCGTTCATCGAAATGCTCCGGCGGATCACCGACGGCCAGCTCAAACCCGAAGAAGCCGTGCGCGCCTATCACGGCGTGCTCCAAGGGAAAGGCATCCCGCCGCAGCGGTCGCTGGAGGAGGATTTGCAACTCACCGATACGACGATGAGTTACGACGGCACCGCGGGACGGCGCGCGACGGCGGAGATTCGGAATAATCCCTTGGCCACCGCCTCCAGTCAGTCTGCGCCCGCTTCATCCGCTCCGGGCGCATCCGCTGCCGAGTCGGGCGGAGAGAAGACGACCGACTGGCCGGTGCATAGCAATGGCGCGCCGGATTTTGACCGCATGACGACGGCGCAACGCCGGGCCTACCATCTCGCGCGGCTCACCCGCAAATTTGGCTGAGCTCAACCAAGGTGGAGGCGTTTGCGGTCAATCCATTGACCCGACGCGATTACCCACCGCAGATTCCTGACGGCGCGGAGTTGCCAATCCGCCAAAGTATCCGATAGTGTCCCTCTTAGTGACGCGAGCGCCGGAGGCGGTCAGAATGGCTGATGCACGTCGCTTCGGCAGGGCCGGATGGTCCGGCGACGCGCGCGTAAACCTTGGTTGCTGGTTGAACGGATTGGAATGAAGACGATTCTGATCATTGATGATGAAGAGCCGTTGCGGGAGTTGGTCCGCGAGGTCCTGACCGCCCGCGGCTTCAACGTGATCGAGGCGGCCGGCGGCCGTCAGGGCATTGAACTCGCCCGCCGGCAGTTGCCGGATTTGATCCTCTGCGACGTGAACATGGAGGAAATCAACGGTTACGGCACACTCGCCGCTTTACGGGAAACCCCCGCCACCGCCGCCATTCCGTTCATCCTGATCACGGGGTTCGCGGATCCGTCCGGCATGCGCCAGGGCATGGAGCTGGGCGCGGATGATTATTTGCCCAAACCGTTCACGAGCGAACAGCTTTTGGCCGCGGTGGACGTGCGGTTGCACAAGGTCCGCCAAGTGCGGGAGGTGGCGGAGCGCAAACTCGCGGATTTGCGGGACAGCATCAGTCTGGCGCTGCCGCATGAATTGCGCACGCCGCTGAACGGAATTCTGGCCTACGGCGGAATTCTCAGCGCGGACGCGGCTTCGTTGACGCCGGAGGAAATCCGGGAGATGGGCCAGGTCATCAGCGAATCCGGCCAGCGGTTGGTGCGGTTGATCGAAAACTTTCTCATCTACGCGCAATTGGAGCTGCACGCCAGTGATCCCACGCGGGCGGCGTTGCCCCGGGCGCAGACGGCAGCGGCGGCGGAGATCATCGGCGCCAAGGCCCGGGATGTGGCGCAGGCCGCCCAGCGGGCCAATGATCTGGTGTTGGAACTGCACGATCAGCCGGCGCCGTTGCTCCAGGATTATCTTTCCAAAATCGTGGATGAACTGGCGCAGAATGCGTTCAAGTTTTCCGAGCCGGGTTCTCCCGTGCGGGTGGGGTGGCTGGCTGATTCCCAAGCCGTGGTGTTGACGGTCGCCGACCAGGGATGCGGTATGTCCCCGGAACAAATCGCCCAAGTCGGAGCTTACATGCAATTCGACCGGCAACTGCAGGAACAGCAGGGATTGGGGCTGGGCTTGATGATTTGCCGGCGCCTGGCGGAACTGCACGGCGGCACGTTGACCATTCGCAGCCAGCCCGGCGAAGGGGCCACGGTTACGGTTCGACTCCCCAGCCGGGCCGGAGATTGACCGGATGAATCACCACGGGAGCCGGGCGTAAAGTTGCGTCAATCCACGGCTTCCGAATTCCGCCAGCACGAAAACGAGCGCCAAGCCCAACACCGGCGCAAAATCCACCCGCCCCATCCGCAGGGGCAAACGTTGCAAGGGGCGGAGCAGGCCGTGCGCCGCCACGGTCACAAAATTCCAGAACGCATGGTTGCCGAGAAAGACGTAGCTGTTCACGATGTGCAACGTCAGCAAGCCGGCGATGAAGTATTTCCAAGCCAGATACGCGCCCAAGCCGATGAGGAGCGCCTGTTCCAGCCGGTGCGGTCCGGACACGGGGCGGGGAAGGATGGCCAGGGTTGTGAGGAGCGGTTGCAAGGCCAGCCAGAGTCCGCCGGCAACCAGTAACGGGAGGATGAGCCGCAGCGGCCAGGGCCAGCGCGCCACCCAGCCGAGATGCGCCCGGGCCAGGCGGAGGAAAGGATCACCCTCGGGAGTGCGTTCGCGGAGGAAGGACAGCAGCAGCAACCCGCTGTAAAAAGCGACCAGCATTACGACGAAGCTCAGCCCCGAAAACAACAGCACGCGATCGAAGGAATAAAAGTCGCAGGGGAACGACAGCGTGATGGCGACCAATCGCAGGCTGGGGAACCAATTCACCGCCGTTCCGATGTGCCAGTATAGGAGCGTGCGCCCCAGCAACAATCCTCCGAGAGCCAGGGCCAGCCGCCATCGCCGGCCCCGGGGATGCCCGGCTTTCCGGAGAGTGCCGGCGAGTGTGGCCGCGGTGGGCCGGGCGAGGGGATCAAAGCGGACGGAGAGCCAGTTCAACCACAGCAGTAACCCGGCGAGGTTGAGCAGGAAATCAATCAGATCCATGGCATGCGCTGTGGTCGTCAGCCGGAGGCGTCAGCCGCGGGGCGCCGCCGCTTTCCCCGATTCACCGGGGGGCTGCCGGCCCGCCCCGGCCCGCCTACATCATCCGCAACAAGGTTTCAGCCATTTCACTGGGTGTGGCGGCCACGCCGATGCCGGCGTCTTCGAAGGCTTTGATTTTGGCGGCGGCCGTGCCAGCCCCGCCGCTGACAATGGCGCCCGCGTGCCCCATGCGCCGTCCGGGCGGCGCTGTGCTGCCGGCGATGAACCCCGCCACCGGTTTCTTGCAGTGAACCTTGATCCAGGCGGCCGCTTCCTCCTCGGCGCTGCCGCCGATTTCTCCGATGAGGATGATGCCCGTCGTCTCCGGATCGTGCGCGAAAAGTTGGATGACCTCCAGGTGCGACATGCCGGGCACGGGATCGCCGCCAATGCCGACGCAGGTGGATTGCCCGACGCCGCGCGAGGTGAGCTGCCACACGGCTTCGTAAGTCAACGTGCCGCTGCGGGACACCACCCCGATGTGGCCTTTTTTGTGAATGTAACCGGGGGCAATGCCGATGCGGCAGCCGCCGTGTGAATCAGGGCCCTCGCCCGGCGTGACGATGCCGGGGCAATTCGGGCCGATCAACCGGGTCATCTTGCCCGTCAACGCCCGTTTCACCCGCAACATATCTGTCACGGGGATGCCCTCCGTGATGCATACAATGAGTTCCAAGCCCGCGTCCACGCCTTCCAAGATGGCATCCGCCGCCACCGCCGGCGGGACAAACACGGCGGACGCCACGGCGCCGGTTTGTTGCATCGCCTCGGCCACCGTGTCGAAGATAGGCACGTGGTGGTCGTGATGGGTGAAGGTTTGTCCACCCTTGCCGGGGGTGACTCCGGCCACCAGTTGCGTGCCGTAATCGAGCGAGAGCTGGGCGTGCCGGGCGCCGAAGTTGCCGGTGATGCCTTGAACCAGCACGCGGGTTTGGGGGGTGACGAGAATGGCCATGAGCAATCAGAGTTGAGCGATCAGTTTTCGGATGGGAAACAACGGTTCCCCGGGAAAAAATTTCGGGCGAACGCGCTTCGAGAATGTGTCTGTGTGGTGGCGCCCCAAATAATTCGGACAACGCCCGCCAAAAGGAGGGGAACGTGTGCTGCCGCATTGTCCGGCGTCATTGCACAGCCGGAACTGGTGCCGTTCAACACGGGTTGGGGGAGCGCCGGATTCGGATGCATTACGAAAGTTCAGAAGCCACTTGGGCGGCCGCCACGACTTTTTGCGCCGCATCCGCCATCGTGGTGGCGCTGACGATGGTCAAACCGGATGCCGCGAGCCTCTGTTTGCCCGCTTGGACGTTGTTGCCTTCCAACCGCACCACCAAAGGCAGTTTCACGCCAGTTTCTTTCACGGCGGTCACGATGCCTTGCGCGATGACGTCGCAGTCCATGATTCCGCCAAAAATGTTTACCAGGATGGCCCGCACGTTGGCGTCGCGCATGATGATGGCGAAAGCCGCTGCCACCTGCTCGGTGGTCGCGCCGCCGCCCACGTCGAGGAAATTCGCCGGCTCGCCGCCGTAATGTTTGATGATGTCCATCGTGGCCATCGCCAGCCCCGCGCCGTTGACCAGGCAGGCGATGTCGCCGTCGAGCTTGATGTAATTGAGCGCGTATTTGCTGGCCTCGACTTCCAACGGGGATTCCTCCGCCAGGTCGCGCATCGCCTGCAGCTCCGGATGACGGAACAACGCATTGTCGTCGAGCGTCATCTTCGCATCCACCGCCAGGAGGGAGAGCCGTCCATCGGGTTCGGCGACGACACAGAGCGGATTGATTTCAATCAGCGCCGCGTCACATTCCCACCAGGCGCGGTACAATCCGGCAAAAGCCTTCACCGCCGCGGAGATCAGGTTGCCTGTCAAGCCCAGGGCCACCGCCAGTTTCCGGCCTTGGTACGCTTGGAAACCGAGCGTGGGGTCTATGAATTCCCGGATGATTTTCTCCGGCGTCTGGGCGGCCACCTGTTCAATATCCATGCCGCCCTCGGTGCTGGCCATGATGACCGGGCACCCGCGCGCGCGATCGAGCAGGACTGCGGCATAGAGTTCCCGGCGGATATCGGGTGCCAGGGCCACGAGTACGCGGTTGACGCGGCGGCCCGCGGGGCCGGTTTGGGCGGTGACCAGCACGTTGCCCAGCATCGCTTGCGCGAAAGCGTACGCCTCATCCGCGGTGGTCCCGATCTTGACGCCGCCGCGATAGCCGTTGGTGAAGGTGCCTTTCCCCCGTCCGCCCGCGTGGATTTGCGCCTTGACCACCAGTTTGACCGCGCCCTCCGCCAGCAAGCGCTCCGCGACGGCGCGCGCTTCCTCGGCGGTTTCGCACAGCCCGTCCGGCGGCAGGGGCACGCCCCGGGGGATCAACAGGGATTTGGCTTGATACTCGTGAATGTTCATGAGGCAAAAATCTGCTTGTAAAACTCAAAGCCGGGCATTATACCGAAAGCAACTACAAATCATATATGAAACCTCATCGGGGCACTCTTATTCTCGTACTCGGCATCCTGGGCTTGATCGTCTGCGCGCCGTGCGGCATCGTGGCGTGGGTCTTGGGCTCGGGGGATCTGAAGCAAATTGACGCGGGCCAGATGGATCCTGACGGGCGCGGTCTGACCAACGCCGGGCGCATTTGCGGCATGATCGCCACGATCCTGCTTGTCCTCGGGATCGTTGTGGGCATTGTGCTGGCCGCGTTGGGCGTCTTGGGTGCCGCCATGTCCGGCCACTGAGCCGGGAGTCGAGGGAGTGAGGCGCAGCGCCCCGGTTCGGCGCCGCTCATTGCCGTTCCCGAATCGGTGCGTAGGTGGTTTGGGTGGGGCCGGTGTAAATTTGCCGTGGCCGGTAAATGCGCCGGTTGGGGTCTTCCAGCACTTCGCGGTAGTTGGCAATCCAGCCCGGCATCCGGCCAATGGCAAACATCACCGTGAACATGCTCACCGGAATGCCGAGCGCGCGCATGATGATGCCGCTGTAGAAATCCACGTTGGGATACAACTTGCGCTCGATGAAGTACGGATCGCGCAGGGCGGCGGCCTCCAGATGTTTGGCGATGTCCAGCAGGGGATCGCTTTTCTTGAGCTTCGCCAGCAGTTCATCGCACCGTTGTTTGATGATGCGCGCCCGGGGATCGTAATTCCGGTAAATGCGGTGGCCGAACCCCATCAGTTTTCGCCCGCTCGCCTTGTCTTTGGCCTGGGTGATGAACCGCGAGCCGTCGTCCCCGTCCCGGTGAATCTGCTCCAGCATTTCGATGACCGCCTGGTTGGCGCCGCCGTGCAGCGGGCCCCACAGGGCGCACACCCCGGCGGCGGCGCTGGCGAACAGGTTGGCGCCGCTGGAGGCGACCATGCGCACGGTGGCCGTGGAGCAGTTCTGCTCGTGGTCGGCGTGGAGCAGAAAGATCAAATCCAACGCCCGGACGGCTTCGGGGTTGAGTTCGACATCCCGGGTGGGATGGGAGAACATCATGTGCAGAAAGTTCGCGGCGTATTTGTATTCGGGCCGCGGATAGATGATCGGCAACCCTTGGGATTTGCGGTAGGAAAAGGCCGCGATGGTGCGCACCTGGGAGAGCAACCGCGCCGCGTGCAAATCGAAGCGGTTGCGGATGTCGGTGGTCAATAACGCCGGATAATAGCAACTGCTGGCATTGATCATGGCCGACAGAATGGCCATCGGATGCCCGTGCGAGGGGAAGCCCTCGAAGTGGAACTTCATGTCCTCGTGCAGCATTTCGTTCTGGGTCAGCAAATCGGAGAAATGCCGCAACTCGGCGCTCGTGGGCAGTTTGCCCGTGATGATCAAATGCGCGACCTCGATGAACGACGAATGTTCGGCGAGTTCCTCAATCGGAATCCCGCGGTAGCGCAGGATGCCTTTCTCGCCGTCAATGAACGTAATGCTGCTCTGGCAGGACCCCGTGTTGCCGTATCCGTCATCAAGAGTGATCCATCCGGTCTGACTGCGCAGCGCCGAGATATCTATCGCCTTTTCGTGCTCGCTGCCTTCCACCACCGGCAACGTGTAGCTTTGACCGTTCAGTTTCAGTTCCGCAATGTCACTCATAATGTCCTCTGTTGCTGGAAAATCCGGAGGGCAAAATAGGCGAGCCTCATTCGGCGGGCAAATGAATTTCCCCTTCCGCCGATGGATTCTTCACCCGCTGTGCCGCGGGCAATCACGCAGGCGCGGGCGGATGCGGTGCAGCGAATCAACGTGACACGACCCACCGGGCGGCCTAGCATCGCGCCAGCGTCAATTACAAATCCAAGTCATCATGAATCCATCCACTTCGCCCTCTTCGTCATCGTCCCCGCTTTCCCGGCGCGCGTTTCTGGCGCGCGGCACGGCGCTCGCCGCTGGCACCGCACTCGCCGGGGTGTCGGTGCCCGCCGTCCACGCGGGCGAGGATAACACCATCCGGCTCGCGCTCATTGGGTGCGGCGGGCGCGGCACCGGCGCGGCGGGGGACGCGTTCGAGTCGAAACACGGGCCCGTGCGGTTGGTGGCAATGGCGGACTTGTTCCCGCAACGCTTGGAGCAGTCTTACCGCACGTTGCAGGAAAAGTATCCCAACCAGGTGGCTGTGCCGCCCGAACAGCGCTTCCTCGGCTTTGACGCCTACCGCAAGGCCATTGACTGCCTGCGGCCCGGAGACGTGGCGATGTTGACCAACTTCGCCGGATTCCGGCCCGGCCAGTTGGAATACGCCGTGGCCAAGGGCGTGAACGTGTTCATGGAAAAATCGTTTGGACCGGACGCGCCGAGTTTGCGGCGGATCATCGCCGCGGGCCAGGCGGCCAAACAAAAAAACCTGAAGATCGCCGCCGGCCTCCAGTGCCGCCACTCGGTCAACCGCCAGGCGTTGATCCAGCGGATTCGGGACGGGCAACTGGGGGACATCCAGTTGATTCGCGCCTATCGCATGCAGCCGGTCGGTGGCCTGGGTCGGCGTCCGCCCAACGAAAATGAATTGCTCTGGCAGATCCGCCACTTTGTCCATTTCTTTTGGGTGTCGGGCGGATTGTTCGCGGAGATGAACATCCATCAGATTGACGAAATCTGCTGGATCAAGGGCGCGTATCCGGTGACCGCGCACGCGGTGGGCGGGCGGGCGGCGAACAACACGGATTGCGGCCAGGGATTGGATTCGTTCACCATTGAATGGACGTTCGCGGACGGCACCAAGGCCCTGGACGTGGTGCGCTGGCTGCCCAAGTGCCACACGGAGTTCGCCACGTACATCCACGGCACCAAATGCGCCGCGCAGTTCTCGGGCTGGAGCCACGAGGGCGCGGTGCACACTTACAAGGATCAACAGTGCCGTCCCGACAACATCGCCTGGCGCGCTCCGCGGGAAACCGTCTCGCCGTGGCAGGCGGAGTGGGACAATCTGCTCGACGCCATTCGCCAGGACAAACCGCACAACGAAGCCGAACGCGCCGCGTTGTCGAACGTGGCCGATCTGATGGGCCGGGCGGCGACGCACATGGGGCGCGTTATTACCTGGGACGAAATGCTGGCCTCCAATTTCCAGTTTTGCCCCAACATTGACGACCTGACCGAAACCAGTCCGGCGCCCGTGACGGCGGATGCGCAGGGCCGGTATCCGGTGCCGGTGCCGGGGGTGTGGAATGAAATCTGAACCCTGTCTCCGGCGCGCCGGGATCGCGCGCATCTGGCAGTGAGAAATCTGCGGGCGCATGTCGAACAATCGTTCCGGCAACGCGGGCTGGCGCCGGCGGGGGAACGATTGCTGGTGGCCGTCTCCGGCGGATTGGATTCGGTGGTGCTCCTGCATGTGTTGCGCGCGTTGGTGCCGCGGTTCGATTGGCAACTGGGCGTCGCGCATTTCAATCATCAACTGCGCGGTCGCAGTGCGGCGGGGGATGAACAATTCGTGCGCCGCCTGGCCGGGGCTTGGGCGTTGCCTTTCTTTGCCGGACGCGCGGCGGTGCGGTCACTCGCCCGGACCCAAAAACTGTCGCTGGAAATGGCCGCGCGCGAAGCGCGCCACGCTTTTCTCGCCCAAACGGCCGCCCATTTCCAAGCCGCGACGGTGGCCCTGGCCCATCACGCCGATGATCAGGTCGAGCTGTTCTTTCTCCGTCTGTTTCGCGGAGCGGGCGGCGAAGGGCTCGGCGGCATGAAATGGCGGTCGCCGTCCCCCGCCCGCGCCGGGCTCACCTTGATTCGGCCGCTGCTGGATGTGCCGCGCGAGGCGTTGCTGGCCTATGCCCGGCAACACCGCCTGACGTGGCGCGAGGATGTCACCAATGCCTCGCGGGACATC
>MWDV01000233.1 GCA_002070715.1 Verrucomicrobia bacterium ADurb.Bin118 | reverse complement strand
AACCTCCCGGCGATGTTGCAATCGTTCCTGCCGGAACGGCGGACGGAACAGGATCCGGACGCCGAAGCGCCGCCGGCCAAATCGGTGGAACTGGTCGTGGGCCAGTTTGAATCCCTGCTCATCCTCGGCACTTCGCCGCGGGTGGTGGACAAAGTGATGACGCGGTTGACCGGCGGGAATGCGCCCACCTTGGCTGGGGTGCCGGCTTTCGAGGCGGATTGGCCGGCGCAGTTGCGAGACACGCCGGCGTATGTCTGGGTCCACGCCCGGCGTTTGATGGACGCGTTGCGTAAAATCGAGGAGGCCCCGGCGTCCACGGATCGGGAGACGTCTTCCGCGCTGGAGATTCCCGCCTTGCTGCGGGCCGCCGGCTTCAACGGTTTGAACACCGTGGCCGCGCATTATCGGGACACGCCCGCCGGCCGGATGTTGCAGGTTCATCTGGCCGTGCCGGCAGCCGAACGCAGCGGGCTTTTCAAATTACTCGCCACCGAGTCCCAGGACGCCGCGCCGCCGCTTTTCGTGCCGGCGGATGTGCTGAAGTTTCAGCGTCTGCGCATTGACGGGCCGAAAGCCTGGGCGGTGCTGGAAAAAATGGCGGGCGAGATTTCCCCCCAGTTTCTCAACGTGCTGAACTTTTTTCTGCAAACCGCCGATCGCGCGGGCAAGGAACGCGATGCCCGATTCGACGTGCGCAAGGACCTGATCAGCAGCTTGGGAGACGATTGGATCCGATGGCAGAAGTCGCCCCCTGATCCGGAGTTCATGCAACTGGAAGACGCGCCCTCGGTCGTGCTCATCGGTTCCCCCCACGCCACCAAGCTGGCCGTGACCTTGCGGAATTTGTTCGCGGTCAGCACGCCGGCCTTGGAACGCGATTTCCTCGGGCGCAAAATTTATACCGTCACGCCGCCGACGTTGGGGCGGTCGGATGATCCCTCCGGCGGACCGCAGAAATTGCATTATGCCGCAGGTGGGAATTACGTGGGGTTTTCCCAGGAGGCGGAATTGGTCGAAGAATGGTTGCGCAGTCTCGAGACGCCGCCCCAGCCGCTGCTTGACGCGGCGGGTTTGCGCGATTCCATCCAGCAAGCCGGCGGGGCGGCAGGAGGCTGGTTGGCCTACGAAAATACGGCGGACCGCGCCCGCTGGTTGTGGGAAACCGCCAAGGAAGACGCGGAAGACGCCGAGGATTTTGACCTGAGCGGTTGGCTTCCGGCGCCGCTGGCGTTGATTGCGGAAGGCGTGGGGGTGTTGGACTGGTGCGACTTTACGCTGCTTCCGGCATGGGAAACCGTCGCGAAGTATTTCTATCACACTGTCACCTCCGCGGACGCCAACGAGGCGGGCATCACCGTGCGTTTTTACCGGCCCACGCCGCCCGGGCTGCGCAAATCCCCTCCGCCGGAGAAACCCGCCGCGCCTTGATGCGGATCGGATCTGCGTTGCCCCGTTCTACGCTGTAGAGAGGCCGCCACCTCTGCGGTGCGTTCCGATACTACGACGTCAGTTTTTCCAAGACCCGGCACATGGCCTGCAACCGGGGCATGGCCACCCCGGCGGCCTGACCTTGCCGCAGCGGTTCCCGGAACAAGCTGTCCAATTCCAAGGGCAATCCCTTTTCAAAATCCTGCAACGTGGACGCCCGGTAAGCGCCCATCGTGCGGGTGAGCGCAAGAAGTTTGTCCGCATGGGATGCCGCCACCGGAAGGCCGAGGGCGCTCGCCGCGGCAATGACTTCCTCCATGAGTTCCCTGACCAGTCCCGCCCAACGCGGATCCGCCAGCAACGTATCCGTGGGCAGACACCGTCCCGTTGGCGTGCCGGATTGCGGCGGGTATTCTCCGCGGATGACCGCGTCAAAGCCCGCGATACCGGCGACGCCCAAGCCGTTGAAAGGAATGTTCCATACCAGTTTTTCCCAATGCGCGCGCGCGAGGTCCGGAGTCACTTCGCACGGCACGCCGGCGCGTTGAAACCGCTCGGCCAGAGCGAACGTGCGCGCTTCCGGCGGGCGCTCATATTCGCCCAGAACGATCTGCCCGTGGTCGGTGTGTTGAATGACGCCCGGCGCCACCCGGTTAAGGCAGACGAAGCAAAGCCCGCCCAGAATTTGCCGGGCTGGAATCACGCGGGCGAGCGCTGCCTCGTTGCCCAGTCCGTTTTGCAACGTCAACACCGTCGTATGCGGGCCGATCAACGGCGGCAGCAACTCGGGAAGGACATGGTTGGCGGTGGTTTTCAACGCCACGAGAACCAGGTCGCACACGCCAATTTCTTCGGGGTGTGCGGCGCATTGCGGGCGCGCGTGCCAATCGCCGCGCGGACTGTGGATCCACACGCCACGTTCCCGGACCACGTCGTAGTCCGAGCGCAACAGAAACCACACCTCCGCGTCCGTCCGCCCGAGTTGCGCGCCGTAATAACTGCCCACGGCGCCGCAGCCGACCACGCCAATTTTCATCGTCGAATAATTCCGTCCGCCGCCGCCGGGGGAATGCTCCCGCAGTTCGCGGTAAATAAAAAAGGGCACCCTGAACCCTCAGAGTGCCCGGTGCACAGACGTAATTTACTTGGTGCCGAGAATGGCGTCCTTCGCGGCTTTGGCGATGCGGAATTTGACGACCCGCTTGGCGGGGATGTTGATGCTTTCTCCCGTCATCGGATTCCGGCCGACACGGGCTTTGCGGTTCACGAGGACCAGCTTGCCGAGGCCGGGCAGCGTGAAAGTGTTTTTGGCGTTCTTGTAAGCGAGAGCGGCCTGCTCATCCAGAAACTGCACCGCTTGTTTCTTGGTGATGCCAACCTTCTCGGCCAGGACGGATGCGACCTGCGATTTTGACAGTGCTTTTGCCATACGATTTTTTTGTGTGTTTGATTTTTGTTCGGTTAAACTTGTCCGAATTGCGCGTCCATTTAAGCGCGCCCAGCGGCGGACGCAAGTGGAAAAGATGAAAAA
>MWDV01000232.1 GCA_002070715.1 Verrucomicrobia bacterium ADurb.Bin118 | reverse complement strand
CGCGAGCAGCAGATAATTGATGAGCGCGCCGATCATGATGGACACGCCCACGCGGATGCCCATCAAACCGCCCGCTGCCATCATGACGAAGTCGGTATCAGGCCGCACCGTCAGTTCGCGCAAATCCACGCCGCCGATTTTGAGCGTGGTGAATTTGTAGAGCCAACCGTCGAGGTATTCGGGGATCAGCAGACGGCTCAGCTTGAGTTTTTCCAAGATGGGCTGGCTTTGCAGCAATTTGGCCAGCGCCGCCAAACCGCCCGCAGAAAGCAATACCTTGGCTTTGAACATGCCCTCCGCGGCGTTGCCGGAATGGAGCGCGTCCATCACGATGCCCGCCGCCCGCCCTTCCGGGAAGGGATGTTGTTCGTCGTTGATGAACCGGCGTTTCAATGGAAAGGCAAACAACACGCCAAGCACGGCAATGGCGATGATCCAGATCATCGTGGTGGCCATGGGAATGACGGTGTTCGTCACGAGCATGTAGGCGCCGAGACTCGAAATCATCGGTGCGGTCATGTAACCCGCCGCCGTGGCGATGGATTGCATGCAGTTGTTTTCCAGGATGGTGTATTCCGAACCGATCTTGAGCGCCGAGAGCGCCTTGAACAGCGCAAACGCCAGAATGACCGAAGTGATGCCCACCCCGAGCGTCCAGCCGGTTTTCGCGCCCACGTAAAGATTGGTCAGCGACAAAATCCCGCCGAGGCACATGCCGGTGAGCGCAGAGCGGATGGTCAATTGCGGCATGTCGCCGCGCCAGACGTTCTCGAACCACCAACGGTCCTTTTGCTCCAGGGTCCAGGTGCGGATTTGTTCGGGGTCGAGCTGTTTTAGAGCCATGCCAGTAATGTCGTTATGCGTATTTGTTGCGGCGCAAAGTCGCGGGTTGCCCGGGGCGGACTCAAGCCAAAACTCACGACGGCATAAATTTATGGAGAAAGCTTTTGGCTCTCCGCAGCGGGCGGGGTTGGTTCATGACTATCCTACGGCGGGCCCCTGCCATCTTCCATCAAGAAGTCGGATGCGGGACGGGCTGGACCTGACAAGTCTATTGCCCGTCTATCAAGTGGACGCGGAGACGGTAGTATTGTTGGGCGCCCGCAGCCGCTGGATCACTGATCGAAATCCAGCCGTCTACGGAAACCGGGGGATAGTCGGTCCGCGAATCAAACAGAATCCTGGCCGACGACCAATCGGCCAGGGTGCCGGTGGCTTCCACGACGTACGCAATATCATTACACCCGGCGTCGAAAGCAAAACGGATAGCCGGCGCCGTGGCGCTGCCGCTGAATTGCGGTGTGCGTCCCGCTGGATCATCGCTCAAGGACAAGCCCAACGCATAGCGCAACAGATTGGGCACGCCGGTGCCGAGCGGATCCGCGCCCGGCCCGGAAACCAGCGGATCAGCCAGCGCGGATGGATCGGGAAAGGCGATCGCCTGCCAGGTGGCGAACGTAGTTGGCGACCCGCCAATGCGCACTTCCAAGATTCGACCGTGCACCACGCCCTGACCAAAATCAGCCGTTTCCGAGACGCTGGTGAACTGTGCGTTAGTTACCAGTGACCAAGTTTGCCTATCAAAAATGTGGTCGCCCTGCGGATCGGGAGCGAAAACGCGCTTGGGCACGGCAGCCATCGCTTCCGCTAAATTCACCGCGAACGGCACGAAATAACCCCCGCGAAGGACATCGCCCGAGTTGAGCGGAGTTGTCAGGTAAACATCCAGTGCTTGCAGACCAGTGGGCGCGGTGGGTAGCACCACCAAACCATTTCCCGCCGCCGCCGGCTGCGCATACAATGGCGATCCCGTTTTACCGAACACGAACCGATGTGTTGCCACCGCAACTCCCTCAGCCTGCAGGATGGATTGCTTGAGCCACAGAACGCCGCTGCCGCTGATCAGGCCAACATGGCCATATCCGCTAAGGATGCCGGCATCCGCCAAATTGACCGGCGATCCCAGCGAACCCGCCAGTTCCAAAGTCCCGTTGGTAATTTGAATGGATGACGTAAAAGCGTAGTTGTTGGCGGCAAGCCGCAGGGTGCCGCCGCCGGACTTGGTGATTGGGTATGAACCGGAAATCACACCGACCAGTTCCAAGACATTTCGCGCGCCAGCCACGTGAAGCTGGGCTGGTCCGGTTAATTGAAGGGCATTAACCACCGTGGCTTGGTTCCCCTGCGTCCCCGGATCGTAGCGGAGCGCGCCCAACCTGCCCAACGCCGGTTGATCAGGAATTGCCGCGCTGCGACCCGAACCTTCCAGCCAGAGCGGGCCGCCGAAAAAATACAGCCGCGGCCCGCCGGTATCGTTCCGCGAAATCAGCCGCAGTTGACCGCCCGGCCGGACGATCACGTTGGAGGAAGCGGTCGGCGTGGCGGGTTGCGTGACTTGCAGCACCCCTTCTTCAATCTGCGTGGCGCCGGTGTAGGTTTTGCCGTCACCCGTAAGGGAAGCCACGCCCGGGCCGGATTTGATCAGTCCCCCCGGCCCGGACCAACCGGCGCGCAAGCGCAAGGCACCATGCTCGGCATGACCCACGAGATTGGTCACGTGCAGTTGCAGATCAGATTGCAACGTCGTTCCCGCAGCCACCTCGAATTCTACGTAACCTTCAGCCCAACCACCGACTTCGAGACGCGCCAGCCCGTTTGTATTTTGAAATTGGAGCGTGTTGCCCGTGCCCCGATCGCGAACGCGATTACGCACCGGGGAGCTCTCTTGAGGAAAAACAATCTGCCCTATGATGACTGGAGCTCGGAGATTCACATCCCGATCCGCTCCCGTCGCCGGGGGAATAATCGCTGCCCCGCCTATGTGGTTGGGATAAGCCAACGGCGCGCTGGACCAGTTGTCGTTTTGCGTCCAATCACCGCTCCCGACGGGTTGGAAGATCGGCACCGGCGGCGGGGCAACAAACTCGGCAACAATCTCCGGACTCCAATCCCCGGCCGCATCGCGCACACGCGCGCGTAAGGTCTGGGCCCGACTGACGGTAATTGGACCGTCATAAAGTTGCCCGGCAATGTCGCCTCCCGCCGCCCGGGGATCGGTGCCATCCGTTGTGAAATAAATCACGCCCCGGTCATTGGAATTGGCAAGCACAACTTCCATTCCGGACACCACCTCCCCGCCATAATGGCTGGCGGCCGGCGCCAACAGGTCCGGCCAGAGACCTTGCTCCCGCAACTGATCGAAGAAGTTGATCCGCCGCGTATCACTGGCTATCCAAACATTGTACAAGCTCTCGCTAATGAAAGTCCCAGTGGTTTCTCGCATGATCGGGTTGATGGCATCGCGCAAGGAGAAAAAGAGCGTCTGCAAATTGGTTTTGACCATGCAGCCGTCATTAAAAAAGTGCTTTTGCACCCGGTCCGCAAATCGCAACCGGAACTCGGGAGAGTTACGGAGCAGGGTATACAGTGCCGGAATATGTCTCGAACTCGCTTTTGGATTACTAATTACCAAGTCGCTGGTAAAGGTGTTATACGCGACGTCGCGTCCGCTCAGGCCGAAGCCACACTCCGCATCCCACATATAAAACCGCCATTGGCCCTGTGGGCTGCGTTCACGGGCCGCCACCCAGTTATTACCCGGCCAGTCAGCCATGGCAGCAAAGGCATTTACGATGATATAGTCTATATAATTGACAATATCCAAATAGTCCTGCACCTGGAGGTAGCTGCTGGTATTGGTCAAATTAGCAGAACGGATGTAGGCGAGTGTCGTCTGCCAGTGCAAGGAGTCCCCGCTGGAAAATTCGTTAACCTGCTGGACATCCCACGGTGCTGTACTGTTGTGGTGCTCCTGCATAAACCCCTCGCGGAGGCGTTCGCATAAGTTGAAATACCCCTTATAGATACCGTTGATGTAAACACTGTTAAAGATACCGACGCTACCCTTTTGGCCCGTCCCCCGAAAAATGCGGCGCAAAAACTCGTCCCAGATAAATGGATTGACAATATCGTTTTTGCCGGCGCGCAATCGCACATCCTTAAAGCGATTGACGGTTAAGTCGCCGAAAAATGGGTATTCAATCGGGCGGTCGCTCCATTCCGGACGAAAGTATAAATTGAAGGAGGGCTTTTGCTTCCAATTCATAGGATCGAAAATAGCTGTGATGGCATTCGTCAGACGATAACGTGGGCGTGAAAACGGGCTACCAGAAAGCCTCACACCCAGTTCCGTACGAAGCGGGTCCCCTGTGGGAGGGTAAAATTCAAGGGTTCCTGGCTTCTCCGTCGCCCGGCCTTGTAGCAAAGGCCAATTGAACGCGGCAGGATCCCCGCCATGCGACCAGACATCATTATTGATGTACACTCCCCCTTTGATGGCAAAAATTCCTTCCCCCGCAGCGGGCCCGCCGCTGGTGTTTGGGCCGTAATATGTCAATTCCGGATCACCGCCCAGGCAGAGGGCGGGCAAGGATTTTTTTGCGGCCGATGCGCCAATCAAATAAGTGTGCGTCAACGTCGCGGATGGGATCGCTCCGTCCTGAACCGCCCGCGCACGGACAACCTGATTGGTCGAAATTAAAATGGGTCCAGTGTAGCGGAGGCCCGGATTCGGCTCGCTGCCATCCAGGGTGTAATAAACATCGGCACCGACGGTCGTTGAGGTGATCTCCAAGGACACTGGCCCGTCATGGAAACCGCCGGAAACGCTAAATTGGGGGGCCGACGGCGCCCCCGCCAGAGCTCGCCCGGCATTAGGCGCGCCGGGGGTGGCCTCCGCCAAAAAACCCAAATTCCCGTTCGTATCCCGCCCGTACGAATGGAAGACGTTTTGAGCGGGATAGGCCGGGGACAATTCACTCACGACTTGCCTCTCCGCATTGACCAAGGCCAGATACTCACCGCTTGCGGACAAACTGAAGTTCGCATGCAAATACGTGGCGCCATCTGCGGGCCCGGCATCCAATCCCGTGGCTAATACGAGAAGAAATCCGCCGCCAGGAATGGTTGTGCCGCTGGGAAACAGCCACTTTTGCGGGTTGGATGCGTTGTCGGTCAGCGCCCATCCATCCAAGGAAACTTCCGCACTCCCCGGATTGTGCAGTTCGATCCAGTCGTTTTTTCCGTCCGGAACCTCTTCAATTGGTCCGATGTTGTTTTGCGGAGGTGCCGGCGACGGCTCCCGGGTGCCAACAAAAAAACGCACGGCATCCGTGGGCCGACAAAGGACCCGGCCATTGGGCCCAGTCGTTTCCAGCGTGACGCGCGCAATGGCGTCCTCATCTTTCTTGGCGACATTGTGCAATTGTACTGCCAGCACGTTGTCTCCCGCCACCAACAGACTCTTGGGCGACCCCAACAGCAGAACTTCCTCCCGCCCGGTAACAGCGCCATTCTGGTCTCCGTTGGCGTCATGAACGGACATCGCAACCGCCGTATACGCGGTCGGCACTCCGGGCTTGCCCACGTTACGCCGCGCAACTTCACGGCCATTCAAATAAACAATCACCCCGTCGTCATAATCCAGCGTCAACCGCAAGGGGGCTTCCGCTGCCGCTTCCTCCGGGGACAGGGAAAACACAAGCCGTGAATAGATGGTCGGCGTTATGTTATACACCTGCTGGTACAAATTGGTACCGAGGAAATAATCCGGAGGGGTGGCCCCTTCAATCCCGACGGGCCCGGGACTAACCGGCCAGGCGGTGTCATCGAATCCCCGCGTTGTCCATGCGACCGCGCTCAGTTGGTGGACAAAAGCATAATAAAGCCCGTAATCCAAGACGCCCCCCGACGGTTCACTCAAGCCCGGAAAATACTTCCAGAACGATTGATGGTCCGCCAAGGTTTCGCCACCCGCCATTTGGAGATCGGCTTGGATTAAAAAATTGGCCCCCGACGTACTGTGATTATGCACTTGGAGACAAAGCACGTTGTCCCCGGTCACCAATCGCGTGTTCGCGCTCCCCACCGGAATGGTCTCCATATTGAGGGTGTTGAGATTGGGATTGAGGGCACTCTGGTCGTGAAAGGCGAACATTCCGGGATTGCCCATGTTGCGTCGCGCAATTTCGACGCCGTTTAGAAAGGCGATAAAGCCATCGTTGTAACGGACGCGTAACTCCATCGCCGCGCCGCTGGCGGCTTGCTCCGGCGTAGCTACAAACGTCTTGCGCAAATAGAGCGAGGCGGCGCGATTCTGGAGTTGCGCCGCGAGATCAGTGGCGATAGTTACACCGCTGAATGTGCCAAAGCCAAAGGGACCGGCGGCGAGACTCCACCGCGAATCGTCGTAAGCAATGTCCTGCCACGGCGTAGTGTTACCAACGCGGGGATAAGCGCCCGGCACCCGTTGCAACAATCGGTCCGACGAAGTAGCCA
The DNA here is from genome assembly GCA_002070715.1 of Verrucomicrobia bacterium ADurb.Bin118. GTDB lineage: Bacteria > Verrucomicrobiota > Verrucomicrobiia > Limisphaerales > MWDV01 > MWDV01. The sequence goes on along the minus strand of MWDV01000232.1, from coordinate 2,996 downwards.
CCAATTCATTGATGATCACCTGCCCGTAGGAAAGCTGGACCATCCCTCCTAAAATCATCGACAACCATAACGCACGAAAAAAACCGCCGGATAACATAGCTCCTACCCTATCATTAAAACCCAATGCGCACAAGGATAAACCAAGTGAGTCACATGCAGAAACGGAAGACGGTTTCATCACAACGGTCCCGCGCGCCAAAGACATAGGTGCGGGGTTTCGCCGCACTGTCGCCCAGGAAAATTTCGCCTACTATCCGGGCGGGTTTCTTCGCCCCAGCGATGGCCAAGAGCATCGTGGGCGCGAGATCAATCGCCAATACAGCGATTCCGAGGCCGAGGCTTGCGAGTGTGTTTTTCATTTTATTCCCCCGAACCGGGAGCCCCGCGTGGACCAACCCGGCTGATTTCAATCGGTTGAAAGCCCAGTCGGAAAGCCGGTGACGCCGGGAGCAGCCGGAAATCATCCTGTTCCGGGGCGATAAACAGCGGATCGGCAAAGAGTGAGTGCATGTCGTGCCCGCGCTTGCGCCATTGATCGAATGTCCCGCCGGCGAACGACAGGTCGTCGGGCGTAGCCGCGGCCCGGTAGTCCCAATACAGGTTGCGGTCCAAGATGAACCGATCGTTCCGCCAGCTTCCGCCCAACACCACACCGTGGTTGAACACCACAATGTTGTTGCTGAAGCTGAAGCTGGGATGCGGCTCGTCCCGGGTGCGCTGGAGTTGATGGTCGCGGGCAAAGGCGAAGATATTGTTCCGCACGATGTTGGTCGCCCCGTAATGCTGGTGAAAACCGCCGTGGGTCGTGCGATACACCAGATTGCTTTCGATGAGAATACTGCTGCTGCCTTCATCGGTGTAGATGCCCCAGCCGCCGTAGCGCAGGCCCGCGATGTCGTGCCACAGATTGTTCACGATGCGTGTGCCCGGTTGCATTCCCAAGGTGTAAATGCCGCCCATGTCACTCAGAATCGGCCCGTCGCCATCCGACTGCACCCCAATGTGATGAACATGATTGAACGCGACCCAGTTATTAGTCGCCCGTGCGCGCGGATCGTAACCCCAAGTCCAGCCAATGGAGATGCCGGTGTAGTAGAAATCATGAATCAAATTGTGCTGGACGCGATTATCCGGCGATTGACCGATCCAAATCGCGATCCCGCTGTGAAACGTCCGGCCGCCATGGTGCAGCCGGCAATCCGCGATCTCGTTGGCGCGGGCCAACTCGGCCAAATTCTCCCGGATGTGTGTTTCGCCGATCTTAATCCCGCCCGCACCCAGGTCCGCGAATTCGCAGCGTGAAATCAAGTTGCTCTGGCAGCCACGGCCCAGTTCCAGACCATACGCGCCGAGATGCGTGAATTGACATTCCGTAAAGACGCATTCCCGCGCGCCTTCCCCCCACACCGCGCCAGTCACCCCCACGGCAGCCTGGGCGAAGCCTCCGATCTGGGTGGACGGGGCCGGCCAGATCGTGGCCGCACGACGGGCGGTGGCTTCGTCGGACGGAAACGTCCATTCCGCGTGAGCAAACGTCAGTCCGCGAAAATTGATCCGTTCCACGAATCGCTCTGCCTCGGGCTGTCCCGCCAAACGCACAACAAATTGTAGGACGGGAGCAATGACTTCAGCGCGCTCCGGCGTTTCTCCGGATCGCGGAGCGTAAAACAACCGACCGGCATTGGGATCGAGATACCATTCGCCTTCCAAGTCTAATAATTCCAAGGCGCCTTCGACGTAGTAATAATCGCCGGGCTGGAGTTGAAACACCGACCGTTTGGCAAATCGGACCTCCCGCGCCGCCGCATCCACCGCTATCACCGGCAATCGCGATTCCACCCAGCGGGTCATGACGACTACATCGGCGTTGGTGCAGGTGGGCCATGCCTGCAGATCATCCGCCTGGAAGCGGAACCGCGCGTGGCCGTCAGTCCAATTAGGCGTGCGATCGGGCAACCCGGCCACTTGGTAGTATCCCCAATTGGGCCGGCGAGCGCGCACGGCCCGTTGTCCGTTCACCCAAAGTTCGCGAAAGGACCAACGTCCGTCACGCGCGGCCGGCACTTCCGCCACCCATACCGGACGTCCGTTGACCTGGGATGCACGCCAGTTCGCAATGAGTCGTCCGCCGCTGAGCACGGGGTGTTCTTCCGGATAAGCCGCCAGAGTCAAATGGGAATCTTCCGGGGTGAGCGTCAGGGGAGCGAAAAGGAAATACGTGCCATCGCGGACCCAAATCGTCGCCCCGTTCGACTCACTGCTCCCCTGCCCTGCTTTATATTCGCGCGCCGCAGTCAAGGCGCGGGACAGGGTCGCGAAGGGGCCGTCTGTCTTACGCCAATTCGGGACCGCCCTCCGGCCTGACCAGGCATCATTGCCGTTGGTCGCGACGAAAAAAATGCCCGGTCCGGTTTGCGGTTGTACTTGACGATGTGCGGAGAGGCGCGACCACGTACGGCAACCCCCCAACATCACCGCTAGCGTGAGGAGAAAAAACACTCCCGTACGACGCACAACAACAGACGGGGAAGAAAGAGGCATAAGGGAGTTCATGGAAGGAGTGTCTCGGCAGGAGAGGAACGGGGTTTTGTGGAGCAACAATCGGCCGGTCAACGCGCTAATCCTCCGGGGCGTCCGCTTTCCGATCATCGCTGGCATTATCCTTCACGATGACGCTGCCCTTGCTTTGGTTGGCGATGTTCAGTTTTCCTTTAATGATATTGCCCGTAATCACGGCCCGCTGGACGGACTTGCCCAAGGCCGCCTGAAGTTTGTCCTCTTGGAACTCACAGCCGCGCACTAGGAGATTGCCGCTTTCCGCTTGGAGCGCCGCACGACCTTCCCCGCGATGATCCCACTGCATGAAGGTGCAATCCCCAAACCCCACCGTACCGGCGCCGCTTACCCGGGCGATTTGATTACACGGGCCCCAAAACGCGCAATTGACGAATCGCACGCTGCCCACATTGTTGGGACCCACGCGCACCATGGTAGGA
>MWDV01000231.1 GCA_002070715.1 Verrucomicrobia bacterium ADurb.Bin118 | reverse complement strand
TCCATGTCGCGCCGCACGCCGCCGACCTTGCACGAGCCAAAGATGACGCGCCCGCCGGTCGTGGCTTCGATGATGCCCAACACCCGTTCGCGGACCCGCCACGTGTGCATGAACAAACTCTCGAAGCCCATGCCGTCGGCCATCAGCCCGAGCCAGAGCAGATGACTGTGCAGCCGGGAGAATTCCCCCCAAACGGTGCGCAGATAGTGGGCGCGCGGGGGCACTTGGATGTTCATGATGGTTTCCACGGCCTGACAGTAGGTTTGGCCGTGAATGAAACTGCAGATGCCGCAGATGCGCTCGGCGACATAGACGAACTCCACGTAATCCTTCTTCTCCGCGAGTTTCTCCAATCCGCGGTGAATGAACCCGATCGAGGGACGCGCCTCGACGACTTTCTCGTCCTCAATCACGAGATCCAGATGAATCGGCTCCGGCAACACCGGGTGTTGCGGGCCAAAGGGAATGACAGTACGGGCCATAAAAAATCGTTATTTCGCGGGCGCGGCCGGGGCCGGGGCGGCGGCGGGCGCGCAGGCGCCGGTGGCGCAGGGCATTTTGGTGCTGCCAAACGGATATTTCACGGACGTCTTGTAAAAGTTTCCGCCGAAATCCACCGCCAACCCCTCCACCTTCACGCCGAACAAGTCGTGAATCTCGTTTTCATAGAGCACCACACAACCGTAGATGGCGCTGATGCTGGGCAGGGTTTGTCCGTGCGGCAACGCGAGGCGCCAATTGGTCAACCGGCTCTCGCGATCAAAACTGTACACCAGCTCCACATGGTCCGGGAGCTGCGTGGCGCTCACCTGCACCAAGCGAAAGCCCCTCGCTTTCATGGCTTGCGCCCGGTCGCGCAAGGTGTCCACGGTGATGGATTCGATATTCGGCGGATGACTCATTGACGTTCCTTTTGCATGTAAACCCACGTGACCGCCGGACTGTATTGGGCGGTCTGAAATTCCTGATACCCCAGCTTGCGGAAATGGCCCAGGCTCTTCGTGCTCTCGCGCCCGGTGAAAATCTCAAACCGTTTGGCCTGCGGAAAGGCCTGTTCCAATTCCGTCACCAACCGCCGGCCAATGCCGCGTCTCCAGAAATAGGGATGCACAATCAACCGGCGCAGAAAGGCCGCCTCCCCCCATTGATACCCGCGCACCGCGCCGATGATCTTGCCGTTGACCACGGCCTTGAGAAACACAATCTGGCCCGCCGCAACCGGCATCGGCAGGGGCCCGCTCCAACCGAACGGTTGGGCCAGGTCCGGAACGCGGGTGAAATCCGCCTCCAGTTCCGCCAGCGATTGCTGCTGCGCCGGCAGGCTGCCCTCGCCGTAAATCTCGGCCTCGCTTTGGTACGCCGTCTTTTGCAGGGCAAGAATTTCCGGGGCATCGTCCGGCTGCGCCCGTTGGATCAGGACCTTGTCCAAGCTGTTGGCGAGGGCGGTCATCTCCTGCTGTTTCTTTTTCAACACCCCGAGCGCCTGCACCACACCGTCAATGATCGCCTCCGGCCGGGCCGCGCATCCGGGCACAAACACGTCCACCGGAATGACGCTGTCCGCGCCGCCGGAGATGTTGTAACAATCGGCAAAGATGCCGCCGGTCGCCGCGCACGCACCCACCGCCACCACCACTTTCGGCTCGGGCAACTGGTGGTAAATGTTGCGGATGACCGGGGCGCTCTGTTCGTTGACCGCGCCGGTGACGAGGAAAATATCCGCGTGTTTGGGATTGCCCGTGTTGACGACGCCCAGCCGTTCGACATCGAACTTGGGCGTCAAACAGGCCAGCACCTCAATGTCGCAACCATTGCAACTGGAAGCGTCGTAGTGAATGATCCACGGAGATTTGGCAAAGCGGGACATGACTCAACTCCTTAACGCAAGTTTTCGGGGGTGTGTTGCGCCTGCAACGCCCCGGCGGCTGCCGGGGCCGTGATCGCCGGCGGTCCGACGATGCGCGCGGAGGGTTCAGCCGAGGGCGACGACCACAGCGACAAGATCAGAATGTTTCCGAAGCCCAGCACGGCGGTGACGATCCAGGCACTCCGCACGGCGGCCTGCCATTTCAACCGGGCGAACACGTTATCCACCAGAATCACCAGCAGAAACACCCCCAAGGCCACCGCCACGCCTAGGACCGGCATCGCGGCGAAAAACAGATAAACCCAGCCCAGCAAAAACACGTTTTCATACCAGTGGGCGATCTCGATCATCCCCAGCGTGCGCCCGGAAAATTCCGTGGTGATGCCGCGCACCAGTTCCTGATGCGCATGATGCGAGCAGGAGAGGTCGAAGGGTGATTTGCGAAACTTGATTTCCAGCGTGTAGAGGAACCCCAGGAAAACCCCCGGCAGGGCGCACACCAACAGGCGGTCGTGCCCCGCGATGGCGTCCACATGAAAACTTTTCGTGACCATGTACATCCCGATCGCCGTTAGCAACACCATCGGTTCATAGGCCATCATCTGGATCAACTCGCGTTCGGCCCCCACGAAACTGTAGGGGGAACTGGCCTTGTAGGCGCCCAGCACGAAGAAAATCGCCGCCAGCGTCAGGGCGAAAATCACCAGCAACAGATCCGAGCCCCCGAAGAACAGTCCGCCGGTGAAAATGACAAACAGCAGGAAGAAAAAGATGTAGTAGTTCTGCGAGCGCCGGACGACCACATTTTCCTTCTGCCAGAGCTTCAGCACATCATAGAACGGCTGCAGCAGGGGCGGGCCCATCCGGGATTGCATGCGCGCCGTGATAATGCGGTCCAGACCGGCCAGCAAACCGCCCAGAACCGGCGCGGCGACCAGATAGATGAGAACACGAAGCCAAGGACTCATAACACAAGCGCAACCAGGATGAGAATGACCAGCAGAGCCGCGCTGGCGATCACGCCCCAGCGTGAAAGCGCGGCTTCTGAAAAGAAATTCCGCAGATAATAGTTGCCGATGGCGACCTCCTGATCCTGGCTCGCCATGCCCACGAAACGCACGCTGCTCGCGGCGTTCGCCCCGCTCAGGTAGGCGTCCGTCACCCGCACACCCCGGCCATAATTCAGGAACGTCAGCGGGAACAACATCACCAGGCTCATCATGATGATCATGATGGTGATGTTGCCCTGGCCCAGATCCGCCACCTGGCCGTAAACGCCGATGACGTAAGGCTCAATAAAGGCGCGGGAGATCAACGGAAACAACAGACACGCGAGGAACGTCGCCACCGACAGGCCGTGCAGGGCGATGGATTCGCCCAGGTCCAATTCCTTCGTCACCCGCGGCCGCGGATTCACGATCTCCAGCAGTTTCCCCATCCATTTCACCCAGAAAAACAGGGTGGCGGCGCTGCCAAAGACCACGAACGCCGACAGCATCGGACTGGCATCCACCACCGCTTTCAGCACCGCCCATTTGCTGATCAACATGCCGAACGGCGCCAGGAACATGCCGGCCATGCCGATCTGCATCATCACCGACACCCGGGGCATGGTGACCACCAAGCCCGCCATGGATTCGATGTCGCGCCCGTGCAACTTGTGTTCCACCACGCCGACGCAGAGGAACAGGAGGCATTTGGCCACCGCATGAAAAATGATCAACAAAATCCCCGCCCAAACGGCTTCATGCGTGCCGATGCCGCCGCAGAGCACAATCAAACCCAGGTTTGCCACCGTGGACCAAGCCAGCACGCGCTTCGCATCACTGGCGGTAATCGCGGCGAACGAGGCGACCACGAAAGTCAGCCCGCCCACCAAGGCCACCAACAATCCGGTCTTCGTGCCTTCCACCACCGGCGCCATGCGCAGCACGAGATAGACCCCCGCCTTGACCATCGTGCTGGAATGCAACAACGCGGACACCGGCGTCGGCGCGACCATGGCGCCCAGCAACCAACTGGAGAAAGGCAGTTGGGCGGATTTGGTGATGCCCGCAAAGCACAGCAACGCCGCCGGCAACAACGCTAACGCCTGTTTCTCGCCCGTCAAAGCCTGCAACTCGATACTGCCCGTGCGTTGGTAGAGCACCACGATGGCGGCGGCAAAAGCCAGTCCGCCCGCGAGGTTCATCACCAGCGCCAGCAAGGCGTTGCGCCGGGCTTCCGCAGTTTGCGTGTAGCCAATCAACAAAAATGAACACCAAGTGGTGATTTCCCAGAAGAGGAACAGCCACAGCAGGCTGTTGGCAAAGACCAAGCCGAACATCGCCCCCATGAAGATGAACAACAGCGCGAAAAACAGCGGCTGGCGGTCCCGCACCTCGCGATGCGCTTTGCCATGATATTCCCGCATATATCCCAGGGCGTAGAGACAGATGCCGCCGCCGACCAAACCATTGATCAGCGCCATGATGCCGGACAACTGGTCCACCACCAGCGGTTGCATGTTCCCCAAGGCGGCCCCGTGCGCCGTTTCAAACCACACCATCAACACCCCCTGCACCAACGCCAGCAGCACAATCAACGGCCGGCGATCCCGCACCCCCACGTGCACAAAATACAGGCCCAACAGGATCTCCAGGCACAGGATCGTGTAACCCACCCCATGCTGGTTGAGCAGGGGGAAATCCACTTGAATTGGCGCGGGCAACATCACCAGCGCCACGCTGCCCACCCCGGCGGCAATCACCGCCAGACTGACCACCCATCGCCGCAATAAATCGCCGCGAATGGCCAGCAAACCGCCGCCCACCAAAAACGGCACCAAAATCAAGGCCAGCACCAGAGTCATGCCCGATCACCTCCCTCCCGCGCAAACTGCGGGCGGTAACCCAAAAACCGCGCCGGAGCCACCGGCGTCAGCAACCAAGGCAGATCCCCAACCCGTTCGGACCCGCAGAAACACGCGTCTTTCATGATTAAATCAGCTCGGCACGAGGTGCCGATGCCAGAGAGCGTCTCTCCAAATCCGGGCTGCCACTTCACCTGCCTTGCCAAAGACTAACCGCTTTTTGCGGCGCGGGCGGCGCCGTCGTTTTCACGGGGACATCCAGTTTCCGGGGAACGGATCGCATGAATATGCGGCTACCGCCCTCCGTGCTCCGGAGCGAAACTGTTCCCGTGGCTGGTTTGTGGGCATTTTGCCGGGCAGGGCGTTGCCCGACACCGTGGAACGCGTATCTTCAGGAAGCTGGCGTTCCCGGATGAAGAACAATACGCGCATGACCGATCGCACCCAGCAGTTGGTGACGAAAACCGCTTCACCGCGGCCGTCCAGAAGCGGCCGCCGGGCCGGGCGGACCGCATTTACCCTGATCGAATTGCTGGTGGTGATCGCCATCATCGCCATCCTGGCGGCGATGCTATTGCCGGCCTTGGGCAAGGCAAAGGATCGCGCCCTCACCACGCAGTGTCGGAGCAATCTCAAACAGATCGGCGTGGCCTTCACGATGTACGCCGCCGACCACGAAGATTATCTGCCCTATGCGTGGTGGTACAACGCCGGGAATGACAACCCCAACCTGAACAATTTCCATTATCTCCTGCAACCCTACCTCGCCGCGGCCCAGTTCGCCGCCGGGCAACGGACGACGAACAGCGATTTCGCCCGCGGGATTTATCCCTGTCCCGCCCGGATGCGGGAAAATCATTGGCGCCACTTTCGCGAATATCAGGCCGGTCTGCCCGGAAACCCCTGGCGCATCAGCTACGCGATGAACCAATACACGGTGGCTGGCTACCCGCCCCGGGTGGACAGTCCGAAAACGGTGCGGTTGTCTTCGATTCCCCATCCCACGCGTACCTTGGGCGCCGTGGACGTGTCCTTTGAGTTGAACCACCCGGCGGTGATCTGGCTGGGGCGCGCGCCCGACAACACGTATGATATCGGCTATCGTCATGGAAAACGTCATCCGCTGGGCGGCGCCAATCTCACGTTTTTCGATGGGCACGTCGAAATGGTCACGTTGCGGACCACGAACGGGATCATCATGAATTTCAAGGAATGAGCGGCGCCGCGCGCCCCACTCCACTCCCCCGCACCTCCGGTGTTGGGCTTCACCGGATTCGGTCCGTGGGAAACGCTGCCGGTCGCGGTGAATTTCCGTTACGGCAATCGTTCGGGGGTGGCCCAGAGCGTCGGCATGACGTAGGGCAGTTGGCGAACCTCCGTGCCTTCCAGGTTGGAAAAATACAAGCGCGACGGTGTGACCTGTGTGGGATCGCCATCCGCCCAAAACACGCTGAAAGGATCGGCGGCGTTCAATGGCCGCCGGGCATACGTGTGATTGTAAAGGCTGTTGGTGGTGATCTGCCGCGTCAACGTCCACGTCGCCCCCAGATCGTCGCTCGTCCACAGCGCCATTTCGCCCCCGGTTTGCCAGGCTTGCGGTCCCGGTTGCGTGGGCCCGATGACCACCCAGCGATCCGCCAACACGTAAAGACTGCCCATATCGTAGTTGTGATCCGATTGGCAGATGACGTGGGTGAGCCATTGCGCGCCCGTCCAGCGGGCGAGGGTCCACTCGCGCGGCGCGCCCGCCGGGCCAGGCCGATGATCGCGGCTGGTAAGATAAAGCAACAGGGGATGCCCGTGGGCATCGAAGTTCAGGTCGCAGGTGTACATCAACCGCCCTTGCGACGCGTAATCGAACACCCGGGCCGGGTGATTGGTTGTGGTTACCGGCACGGATACCGGCGTACCGTCCACCGTGGTCCAAGTTTCGCCGAAATCCGTCGTTTGCAGGAAATAAAGATCGGTGCGTTTATCCACACTGCCGCCGGGATGCCGGTTGAAGTACGTGCAGATCTTGCCTTGATATTCCCCGCTGACCTGATAATGCCCGCTCAATCCGGCGAGTTTGTGATGTCCGCTCCAGTTGGTGCCGTTCGCGCTCGTTTGCCAGTAGAGTTCACGACCGGCGGTGTATTTGGTGAACAACAATAAAAAGCCGCGTCCCGCCACCCACCACGGTTGCGGATAGGTAATTTCGTCCGACTGGATCAGATCGAACTCTGCGACGCTGTACGGCGCCCGGCTGCGGTAGATAAATCCCGGCCGGGCCCGGGCCCGTCCGCTGATAAAGATCCAGACGTAACCCGCCGCGTCGAGCGTGAGGCTGCCGTTATCGTGCGGGTCGTTCACCCCGTTTTTGTCATGCACCACCGTCGGGCGCGGCACCTGTCCGGTCGCGTGATCGTAAACCGACGCCATGATGAGCAAATGACGCTGACCCGCCACCGTGCCGCCATAGGTGAAAAAGGTCTTGTTCACCGCCGGCGCGTAAACCGCCAGGGGCAGGTGATTCGCGGTGTAAGTGCCCAGTCCGCCGGAATACTTGTCGCCATATTGCGAGAACTGACCGAGCGTGAACCAGATGCCGCGGTAACCGTCGGCGCGCCCCGGCGGCGGTTGTTGCGCCACCCGGTGAAACTGCATCGCCGCCGCGGGCGCTGGATTGGTCCAGCGCATCTCCGTCCCGTCGCCGTCCACCAAATCCAACGGTGTCCAGGCCGGGGCCGCCGCGTTCGTGGCGCTCTGCACCACATATTCCCGCTGGGGCTTGGTGGCGAAAGCGAAACTGAACTGCCCGTCCGCCAGCCGCGGCGTCACCAATTTTAATTCCTCCACCACCCCGGGCAGCACCTCCGCGGTAATGACCAGGTTGTCCACGTCCGCAAAGGTGCCGCTGGTCCCGCGGATGCCGCCGATTCGCAGCCGGCTGTAGGGGGTGTCCGGCGGATGCGAATTGCGCCAGGGCAGATTCGTGGCCAACAGCGTGTCGTCCACCTGCAAATCCCAACCCGGAAATTGCGGCCCGCTCAGATGAACGATCATCTCGATGCGATGCCAGTTCGTATCCAGCCCATGCACGGGAATCCAAGCCGTGCCATCGTAATAACATAACTGGTCGGGGACCGTGCCCCAGCTGAGCAGGCAGGTTTCGCCGCCGGTGGTGGGGAGTAAAAAAATGTCCAGCGTGCGGCTGGCCGCTGTGGAGGCGCGCGCCTCGAACTGGATGCGCAGGACGCCGTTCGACACCGCGGGGAAATGCAGGATGTCCATCTGATCCGTGCCGGTTTGGGACCGGCGCAAGGCTTTGCCGTGGAGATCGTCGGTTACCACGATGTGCGCCGGTTGCGCGGCGGGCATCCACCACGCCGAACCGTGGGCTCCGGCCAGCAGCGGACCCAGGGGATAGCGTGTGTCATCGGTGAACCCGTCCACGTCGGCCAGCGTCAACGATTGATAAGGTTGCGCCAGCGCCCCGCCGGACAGCCCGGCGAAAACCATTCCCAGCAAAACGATTTGTCTTAATCCGCGATTCATCTCCCGGCGTGTTGCCGGACGGCGCGCGGTGCCGCCGCGGCAACGGATTGGCCGGATAAAAAACAAACCCGAGAGCAGGCCGACGGGCAATGGCCCTTTCGAGCTAAATCTTGACTCCCCCGCCCCCCTCTCTATCCTGCGCCCGCCTTGCAAGGGCATTAACATTCTCGAAATTGAATTATGACCAAAATCCAAAACATTCAGGCGCGCGAGATTCTGGATTCGCGCGGCAACCCCACCGTTGAGGTGGACGTCATCTTGTGCTGCGGCACGATCGGCCGCGCGGCGGTGCCCTCGGGCGCCAGCACCGGGGAACACGAAGCCGTCGAACTGCGCGATGGCAACAAAAAACGGTATCTCGGCAAAGGCGTCAGCAAGGCGGTGGCCAACGTGAACACCACCCTGGCCCGGGCGTTGCGCGGGATGGACGCCCTCGACCAGCTCGCGGTGGACGCGGCGATGCTCAAGCTCGACGGCACGGAGACGAAGGCCCGGCTCGGCGCCAACGCCATCCTGGCCGTCTCGCTCGCCACCGCCAAGGCCGCCGCGTCCTGCCTCGGCCAGCCGCTCTTCAAATACTTGGGCGGTCCGAATGCCAAGGTGCTGCCGGTGCCGATGGCCAACGTCATCAACGGCGGCGCCCATTCCGACGCGCCGATTGATTTCCAGGAATTCATGATCATGCCCCACGGCCTGCCCACCTTCAGCGAAGGGTTGCGCGCCATCACGGAAATCTTTCACGCCCTCAAGAGCGTGTTAAAAAAACGCGGCCTTAGCACCGCCGTCGGCGACGAAGGCGGATTCGCGCCCAAACTCAACAGCGTGGAGGACGCGCTGGATTCCATGAGCAAAGCCGTGGCCGCCGCCGGCTACCGGCTCGGCAAGGACATCTTCTTCGCGCTGGACGTGGCCAGCTCCGAGTTCTACAACCGCAACGGCACCTACACCTTCAAAAAGAGCACAGGGAAAACCCTCACCGGCGCGCAACTGGTCGAGTTCTACGCCAAGCTCTGCAAAGCCTACCCGATCGTCAGCATCGAGGACGGGTGCGCCGAGGGCGACTGGAA
>MWDV01000230.1 GCA_002070715.1 Verrucomicrobia bacterium ADurb.Bin118 | reverse complement strand
AGCGGCGACCCGCCATAAGTCGTTCCATGCATGCCGGGGCCCAGCAAATCCGCGTAGGGTTGCCGGACCCAAAACGCGCCGATCGGGAACCCCGCCCCCAGCGATTTCGCCATCGAAATGCCGTCCGGCAGGAAGGCATCGCCGCCGGGCACCCCTTCGAGAATGCGTTGCCAGCTTTGACAGCGCCCGGTCCGGAAATGGCCGCATTGCACGCTGTCCATCAGGAGCAGCAACTTCTGCTCGTCACACAGTTGGCGCAGCCCCAGCAGATAGTCCGGCGTGGCGGGCGTGATGCCGCCTTCGCCCTGCACGCCTTCAATCAGAATCGCCACCGTCGCCGGGGACAACGCGGCGCGCATCGCGGCGAGGTCGTTGTACGGCACATGCCGGAAGCCCGTCACCAACGGCTCAAACCCGCGCTTCACCTTGTCCTGTCCCGTGGCGGAAATGCCCGCGAGCGTGCGCCCGTGAAACGAATTGAACGTGGTGAGAATTTCGAAGCGTCCCTCGTCGTGGCCAAACTTGCGGGCGAGCTTGAACAATCCCTCATTCGCCTCGCCGCCGCTGTTGCAGAAAAAAACTTTGCCCGGCCCCAAATGTCGGACGAGACCGGCGGCCAACCGGCCCTGGGGCTCTTGATAATAAAAGTTTGAGCAGTGGATGATCTTGCGCGCCTGTTCCTGGAGCGCCTCGACCAAGGCCGGATGCCCGTGCCCGAGCGCGCTGACCGCGATGCCGCCGCCGAGGTCCAGGTAACGCCGGCCATTCACATCGTAAAGGTGACTGCCCTGACCGTGGCTCAACGCCAGCTCAAAGCGGCCATAGGTCGGCACCACATTTCGCGCGAACAATTCGCGAATGGTCTCGAACTGGTTATGCACGAGGGGCGGCGGCGGTGGCGCAATGTCTTTCATAATTTTTTCAATGCCATTAAGCAGGCCATGTTTAGAGCCCGCCCGGCGGTGTGAAAAGCGAAATGTTGTTTCTCCTTGGGAAAGACTGGGGACATCGTGACCCCCGGGGAAGTTTGGCGAGTAAAGAAGGTGGCAGCAGGCCGAGGTCGAAGGATGTCCGTTTAACAAAGCCCCGATGAGAGCCGGGATCCGGGCCTTGAGGGTGTATCGGGGGGACGATGCCGCTCCGGACGGAGCTAAAAAATTGTTTGGGTCTGTTACTACAGAGATGCCGCCCCTGACGGGGCTTGGAGGTCGCCGGTGCAGCAGCATGTCGCCGTTGGCTGTACCCGGGACGGGTGCGCTCCTCCAACCGCATCTGCGGGTACGTGCAGCCCTTGTCAATTCCTCCGCACGTAATCTTCCTTCCTCTTGGGAGGGACAGGTTCCACCCTGTCCCCAATCCCGCTCCTACTACCGAAGCGCCGGAGGCGCGGCATCTTTGTAGCCACCGCAGGCCATCTCTTTTCGAGCCCCGTAGGGGCGGCATCCTCTCTCCTATCCCATCGCGAAGGTTGAATGGAACGGTAATTGGGTTGTGGGACCGGACGATGCCGCTCCTGACGGAGCTAAAAAATTGTTTGGGTCGGTTGCTACAGAGATGCCGCCCCTGACGGGGCTTGGAGGTCGCCGGTGCAGCGGCATGCCGCCAATGGCTACATCCGCGACGGGTGCGCTCCTTCAACCTCATCTGCGAGCCAGTACAATCCCCGTCCATTCTTCCGCGCGCCATCTTCCCTTCCTCTTGGGAGGGACAGGTTCCACCCTGTCCCCAATCCCTCTTGTGCCTATTCCAGTGGTCGTTGCCGCTGTTCCTGGATTGCCCGCGCTTATTTCGCCTGCAATTCCCGCAAATCCGCCCCCGCTGGACGACGATAAACAGGCACCCGCAACGTCACCCGGTCCAACCCCAGATGAAACGCGTCGGCGTCCGCCGCTTTGCCGACGCATTCAAAGCGCAACCGGTGTTCGCCCGCCGTCAGCGCGCGGTCGGCCAGTTTGAATTCCTCCTGCACGGCGGTGGGACGGTAAAGCTTCACCGTCGCAACCGGCTCGCCATCCAACCGGACACGGTAGTTGCCGAAATCCGGCCCCAACGTCAGGCGGGCGTGGAGTTCCCCGGTCAGCTCCTTTTCGATGGTGAATTTGACTTCCAGCCAGGCTCCGGCCTCGGTCGCGGCCAGGCGCAAAAACTTGCCGTCGGTGGACCAAAACATGCCGTCCGCTTTGAGGGGATGCGCCGAATGGGCGGACTGCGGAAGGGCGCTCCAGCCGACCAGCAACCGGTGTTCCCGGAAAGGCAGCCGGTCCGGGCCTTTCGGAATGGGGGGCCAGGGATGATGCGGTTCGATTTGATACCAAAAGGCCACCGACGACAGACAATCATCGCGCTCGATGAAGCCGGTGAAATTGTTGTCCGGGAACACTTGCGACCCTTTGTGTTCGATCTCCGCGCGCAGACTTTTTTTGAAAGGGATCGGATCGGGCAAATGCCATCGGTAAGCCGACCCGCGCCGGCCGGCGCCGCTTTCGCCTTCCCAGACCGGCGTGCCGTAAAACGGGCCGTCCTGTTCGCGGAATCCCCAGGCGTCGCAAAAATAATCCTCTGTGCCGGTGCCGCGCAGGCGCGGTTCGGTCTCGCCATCAATGAAAAAGAAATCGTCGCCCTCGCCATACCAACCGGCCGAGGCCGAATAAACACTCTGCACGGTGCCGACGTAATGGCCGCGGCCGCGGATGTCCGCCAGCAGATAGTTTTGCCCCATCCGACAGGGAAACTCCTGCCGGTACCGGGCGTGAAAATACGCGGTGTCGTCCGGCAACTGGTCGTGCTGTTGCCAGTCCACGTAATAGTAGAACGCCAGGCAGCCGGCCTCGCTTTCGTTGTCCACCACGATGCGGGCGGACTTCCGAAACGGCATGGGCCAGTAACAATTGCGCGCCTTGCCGTCGGAGGTTACGCGGACGGGCAGGGAATGGAACGCCCGGTCCAGCCCGTGGCCGACCCCGAAGAAATCGCCCAGCGGCGCCTCCACGCTGGGATGTTCTTCGCCATCCCAATAAATCCGCAGGGTGACTTCGCGGCTGTAATACGGCGAGCCGTGCAGCAGCGTGCACCAGATGTGCGTGATCACGCCGGGCCCGTCGAGTTCGGCCACCGTGAACGAACT
>MWDV01000229.1 GCA_002070715.1 Verrucomicrobia bacterium ADurb.Bin118 | reverse complement strand
CCGCAGCAAACGAAAGGCCGTGGTGATGCTCCGAGCCAGGCTGGATAGGTAATGTTCCTCACTATGCCCGCAGTCGCCGCCTACAATGGTTTCCTGACGACGAATTTCATCGGTGACCGGGAACCCCAGCCAATGATTCCAGAGAATCGAGAGGTCCAGGTAATTGATGAATCCGCCATAGGGCGGGTCCGTAAAAATGTAATCCACGCTCTCCGGTTCAAGGTTCTGGTCCAGCGCGGCGGCATCGTGGGCCAGCACCCGAAAATCTTTACCGCTGTCCAACCGGAGGGGATCGTCGGATTGTCCCCGATGATAGTCGCGGAAACAGAGCACTTCTTCCTTGGCGGCTAACACATTCAAATAACGACCTTGGAAAGTTTTCCACAGCGGCAGCTCCACATTCTGTTGGGCGAGTTTGTAGCGGTAAATGCTGAAAATACTGGAGCCGCCCCGGCTCGCCGCCCGGCCCTTGGCGGAAAGAAAGGTTTTGTTGAGCTTGGCGATGGACGCCGACCAGGCCAGCAACAACAAATCACGGACGACTCCGGCTGATTCCCGGTCAATCGTCTGCTTGATCAGTGCGAGCCCGGCGAGCTGGCGGGGGGTAAACAGATCGTAAAAAAATTCCGCATCAGAATTTTTCGGCAAACGGATGTTTTCCGGCAATGGAAGCGTCGAGAGCGCGTTCCGGGCCAAAGTTTCATCCTGTTCGAAGTTACGCAACTGAGCGGCACAGGCGTTTTTCACCCGTTCGAAGGCCTGATGCAACGGCGCCAAGGTCGGCAGCGTGGTGTCGGCGATGTTGCGGGCGATGAAGTTGGCAAAAGGATTCAGGTCGTTTTGGATGGCGTGGCGGCCCAGCAAGAATGCTTCGATGGCGGTGACCCCGGTGCCGCCGAAAGGATCGAGAACCGTATCGCCCGGTTGCGAATAACGTTTGAGATATTCCCGCACGACGTTGGCCGGGCGACGGGTAAAGTAAGGATGCACCCCGTAATGCCGGGCGTCTTCCTGGCGGGCGGCGGGAATCGCTTCCAGAATGGGCTGGAGGGTGGCGCGGCTCATCTACGCGGCGAGATACTTGGCTCAAGCCAACAGCTCAATGATGTCCACGTGATCGGGTGGATTTACCATGTCGTGCTCGACACACAATATGACCACCCGAGGCAGGTCGGCGTATCGGGCGACCTGGTATCTGAACCCCGACGACCGCTTTTTAATTTCCACCGGACACGGATACTCGGGCAGCCCGGCAAAATGGAAGCGACTCCGGGGACAATCGTAGCCCTTCCCTACATACGGGCTGAGATCCACCCCCAGCAGCGACAACGCGCCGGCGGCTCGAAGCAAATCCTCTTCCTTAATAGATTGCGACCGGGCCTCTTGATGCTCGCGCACGATCCGGCCAATCTGATGTGCCGCCCACGCCGTGTCGTCCGCCGACTGCCGACGGCGATTCTCGATCTGCCTGCGCCAAAGCTTGCTGGAATGATCGCGATGGAAAGAGAGCGGCATCGGCATTTTCTCCAGCGGCGTCGGCCTCCGTTGACCACGCCGGGTAACGGCGGTGGGAATCAGGATGAAATGTCTTCCTTGTGAATGACGACGTCCAAATCCACCCGGGCAAAGTCATGGCCAGGTTTCAAGCCATACCAATACCGGATGGCTTCCCCGATGGATTGATCGCCTTGAATGCGATCATGCCCCACTCTCCCCGCCACAACCTTGCCACCGGAAAGCTTGTGATCGCGCCCCACCGCAACAAATGAACTGCGCGCGATTCCGTAGGGTGTCTGCAGCAACACCGGACATGCCCCGCGCGCCCGCAGAAATGCCTTCACATGCGACGGCACCCCGTGCAAGTAGTATTGCGGACCGCCAGTGGCCCGGCTTTCGGCTTTTGTCTGTTGGATATGCATCTGTGCTGCCGGCGTCATTGTCGCCTTCTGGCCGGCGCTGGCAAGGACAGAACATTATCCACCGCACACGGTCACGAATTATTCCCAGCGGTAAGCCGCCCGCCGGGTTTCGATCCCGCGGGCCCGAAAGTCTTTTTCAAAATCCGTGAGCAACTCCGCCAGTTCCGGCGGCGTCGCCACCGGCTGAAACTCCGGCGCGGCGGCAAACACCGCGGTCATCTGCGCGAAGTAATCCGCATCATCCGTACGCAGATAAACCACCCCACCGCGGACCAGCGCCTGCCGGGCCACAGCGGGGAAACGCTCATTGATCAGCCGGTGTCGCCGATGCTTCGTTTTCGGCCACGGATCGGGAAAGTAAACATGCAGGGCGGACACCGCGTGCGGCGGCAACAGCCATTCCAGAAAATAGCCGGCTTCGAGACGAACCCCGCGCAGATTGGTCAACCCGGCCCGGCGTCCCTTGCGGTCCAGCTTGCGAAGCCGCCCCCACAATCGTTCCACCCCCAGAAAATTGCGTTCTGGATGCCGTTGCGCGTAGGCCACGAGAAAAGAGGCATCGCCGCAGCCCAGTTCCACCTCCACCGGTTGCGGTTGTGGGAATAATTGTTCGAGGACCA
>MWDV01000228.1 GCA_002070715.1 Verrucomicrobia bacterium ADurb.Bin118 | reverse complement strand
ACGGCTACGGGCAACAAGGCCAGCACCACGGCAACCAGACTGCGGAAATGCAGAAAGACCAGCACGGCAATGGCGCCCAGGGAATACCAGGCGGCCTCCTCGTAACTATCCTTCAGTAACGACGTGTATTCGTACAGTTGGACCGGGGTGCCGGTGACGTTGGGATCCACGATGCGCAACTGATCAATGAATTCTTTCTGATACCCGCGCTGCCAAACGTCCTGCCGGGGGAACACTTGCAGCAGATACTTATGCGTCACCCCCACAAACCGGTCGCGCCAGGCGGAGGGCAGATCCGCGACCTGGAGCGGAGTGCGATCGTCCTGCGTCTGCAGGGCCGCGAAGGTTTCACGTAGATCCACAAACAAAGCCTGCTGGAACGCCGCCAACTGCGCCGCGTGTCCAGCGACAATTTCCGGCGGGCCATGCAACATTTGCCGGCGCAGTTCAGAGATGGCCTCCCGCAAGGACAGCAATTGCCCCCGCAATTCCGGCGCGTCGTTTGCGGGCAATTCATCCAGAGCCAAGCCTAGATAGCCGGACAAGGTCCACAGCGCGCGGCTCAACTGGGGAAGATCCACTGGGGCGGCATCCGGCGGCGCAAAGGCCAAGGATCGAATCTGGTCCTTGATCCGGCTGATCACCGCCAGTTTGCCGCGATAGTCTTCTTGGAGAAAGTGACTCAGCGATTCGACTCCGGCCACCGCCGGCAGTTGGCGGATGCGTTCCCCCCATGCCACCGCTTGTTCCAAAGAATCCGCGATTACGGCGCCGAACAAGACGGATTTATCGGCGGACCCAATCAATTTTTTCTCGAACACCACGGCGGGCAGTCCCGCGCTTTGCATGTTCAGCAAATTGTAATCGAAGTAAATCTTCCGCGCTTGGAACGCGGCCAGCACACACAACCCCAGCGCCAACGCTGTGACCCGGCGGGGCCGCCGCAACCACACCTGTTCCAGTTGGGCGCGAGTATCCGGTGGACGGGCCCGGTCGTGATCCTGCACGTTCTGCCGTCCCCGCAACAGCAACACGGGCAGCAAGGTCAGCATCGGCACCAGGCAAACCAACAGCCCGCCGCCACAAATGATGCCCATTTCCTGGATGCCCTTGAACTGCGTGAACCCCATCGCCAAAAAGCCGCCCGCCGTGGTGAAGGCTCCGGTGAAAATGCCCCGTCCCGTGAACACCAACGCGCAGGTCAAAGCTTCCTCGGGCGCCCGCCCCTGGCGCAATTCCTCTTCGTAACGCGTGACCAGATGAACGCCGAAATCAATGGCCAGCCCGATGAGAATGGGAACAAAGGTGATGGTGAGAATGTTCAAATGTCCCACTACCAGCGTGGCAAACGCCAGTGTGTAGGCCAAACCCACCACCAGACAAAGCACCGCTTTTATCGGTCGTCCGGTTTCCTGGTAGCCGTAAATAAAAATGAGCGCGCACAATCCCAGCGCCACCAAACTCGCCACGGTGGTGTCTTTTTGTGATTGCCGCATCTCGTCCAATTCCAGCACGGGTTCACCAGTCACCCCCACATTCAGACCGGGCACTTCCGCGCGGGTTTCCTCCACAAGTTCGCGCAACCGCTGCACGGCCGCCGGATTGAGCGCCTCCGACCGGGCGTAGGCGGTCACCAGGTAAATCTGTCCCTTGGCAAAGGTGAGATAACTCTCCTGTTCCGCCCGGTCACTGGCATCGAACAACGCCGCGATGCCCGGAGACGGTGGCGTTCCGGGACGTTGCAGGCTGGCGGTGGCCTGCGTCACAATGCGGTTCAACGCCGGCAACGCTTTCACCAACGCGTCGGTTTCCGGCGTGGCGTCCCGGCGGGCCGCGCGGAACTGGGCGTTGATGAGTTGGAACAGCGACGCCAGATTGGTCGCCTGCGTGAATTGCTCGATGAACGGGCGAGTCTCGGTCAGGGTTTCTAACAACGCATGCAAGTCGTCTTCCGGCACCAATTGCAGCGCTTTGGGCCCCATCATTTTCAAATCGCCCTTGTAGAACACGTCCTGAAATAGTCCGGTTTCGGCCTCCAGCTTCGCTCCCAATCGCTCGACAAACTGGCGGTTCTTCTCCGCTTGATCGCTTTCCACCACGACGACCAAGTCGTCCTGTTTGGGAAATTCCTGCTGAAAACGGAGGAAGTTCT
This sequence comes from Verrucomicrobia bacterium ADurb.Bin118, assembly GCA_002070715.1. GTDB lineage: Bacteria > Verrucomicrobiota > Verrucomicrobiia > Limisphaerales > MWDV01 > MWDV01. The sequence continues at coordinate 45,144 of MWDV01000228.1, read as the reverse complement.
GATGGTATTTTTTGTTGGCGCCGACCAGGTGGTTCCGGTTGGTGTCGAACTCCAAGAACGCCACCGTGTAAGCGACGCAGACGCAAAACAAGCCCACTTGGGGATAGAAAAACCAGCGCGGATGACGGCTCAGGAGGCGGGCCAGCGTACTTAACCAACGCGCCACCAGCGAATCAGCCGCCAGTTTTCTCATACGGCCTGCGGCCTTCAGTCGGACGACGCGGCGTTGGAATGGACTTCTTTGACATCGTCGTGTTCTTCCAACGCCTCGATCAGTTTGTTCACAGCAGCCGCGGCCTGGGCGTCCGGCAAGGGCACGGTGGTGAGCGGCAGTTCCGTGACCTCTGCCACCTCACACTTGATGTCCTTGGCTTCGAGCGCTTTATGCACCGTCTCAAATTGAGCCGGGGTGGTCAGGATTTCGTAGCCGTTGGCGTCCGCCACAAAATCCTCCGCCCCCGCCTCGAGTGCGAGTTCCATGAGCGTATCCTCGTCCGCGGCATCGCGTGTGATGATAATCTGCCCTTTGCGCTGAAACAGACGGCTCACCGCACCGGTAGTGGCCAGGGACCCGCCCGCTTTCGTGACCAAGCTGCGAATCTCCGCCGCCGTGCGGTTCCGGTTGTCGGTGTTCACCGGCACCAACAATGCCACCCCGTGGGGCGCAAAAATTTCGTACGTGATTTCTTCAAAGTTGCTTCCTTCGCCGCCGCCGGTCGCTTTGGCAATGGCGCGCTCGATATTTTCCTTGGGCATGTTGGCGCTCCGGCATTTGAACAAAACCATCCGCAGCCGGGCGTTCATATTGGGATCGCCCCCGCCCGCCCGGGCCGCGATGGTTATTTCCCGGGCCAGTTTCGAGAAAATTTTTCCGCGCTTCGCGTCAATCGCACCTTTGAAATGCTTGACTTTCGACCATTTACTGTGGCCTGCCATAATCTGTTCTACCGTTCAATCAATCATCCGTTGCCCCGGGCCGGTTCATCCGACGGGCTCCACCTTCACCGCAGTGCCGTAACAAAGCACTTCCGTTATGCCCGCCCCGATTTCCGTGGCGTCATAGCGCACGCCAACGACGGCGTTGGCGCCGAGCTGACCCGCGTGCGCCAGCATCTGGTTGAACGCATCTTCGCGCGCCCGTTCGCACATGGAAGTGTAAATCGTGATGTTCCCCCCGAACAACGTCTGCAGATTCGCGCCGAGATTCCCGATCACCGAGCGCGACCGCACCACAATGCCGCGCACCACGCCAAAGCCTTGGACCACCCGGAATCCGGGGAGTTCAAACGCCGTTGTCGTCAAGGGATGGGTTTGGCTCATACCGTCTTCATTCAACACCAGACCCGGAGGGGGATGAAGCGAATTCTTCGGCGGGGATGGGAGGATTCGACAAGTTTTGGCGCGGACCCGCGTTCCGGGCTCCCTTTTCGCGCGAGGTTGCCGTAGACTGCGGCCATGACATCGGCACTCGACAGCTATTTCGAAACCTCGCTCCGGCTATTAAAAGAAATCCATACCACCCAACGACCGGCCTTGGAACAAGCGGCGGACTGGGTTTGCCAGGCCTTGGACGCCGGGCGGTTCATTTACGCTTTTGGTTCGGGCCATTCGCACACGCTGGCGGAAGAAGTCTTCTATCGCGCCGGAGGGCTCGCACGCACCGTGCCCATCTTGGATCCCAAGCTCATGGTGCATGAGAGCGCGGTGGCCAGCACGGATTGGGAGCGCCGCGAAGGCTATGCGGAAACGGTCCTGGCCCGTTATCCCATGACCGCCGGCGACGTCCTGTTTGTCGTTTCCAATTCCGGTCGCAACGCGGTGCCGATTGAAATGGCGCTGGGCGGCCGGCAGCGTGGAGCGAAGGTGGTGGCCATCGTCAGCGCCCGCCATTGCGCCAGCGCGGCGCCGCGGCATTCGTCAGGCCGGAAATTGACGGAAGTGGTGGACCTCGTCATTGACAACGGCGGCGAACCCGGCGACGCCTGCGTGACCATCCCCGGTCTGCCGCAAAAAGTCGCCCCGACGTCAACCGTCACCAGCGCCGCCATCTTGAACGCGGTGCTGGCCGAAGCCGCGGCCCGAGCCAGCGCCGCCGGCAACACGCCCGAAGTGTGGATCAGCGCCAATACCGGCGCCGGCGACGCCAACGCCGCGTTGCTGGCGAAATACCGCGGGCGCATCCCGCATTTGTGAATCAGCGAGAACCCACTGCGACCGTGAAGTTGCCAATCGGTTGGCACCGGGAGATGGCACTGGCGTAGTCATGGAATGCATCTCCATAACCGTTTGGCTGATTCACGAAAACGGATCAGGCTTGAGAACAAAATTGTTCCGTCTCGGAAAATCGGCAGCGCCAAGTGTCGCTGAAGAAATGCCTTCGAACCCGCCAGTCCGCCACCATTCCCATTGTCCTTGTCCGGTTTTATTGTCATCCCCACCCGGCGTGCTACCATGCGGACCATGAGCAGCTTGACGCAGAGTTTGGTCGCATCGTTTTTGATGTGGGGAGCGACACTCTTCGCGGGAGCGTCGAGCGCCGTCACCAATCAGCAGACGACCACTCCCCGAAGTCCCATCCCAAAGAAATCCACTTGGAAATTTCCTCCGGCGCCGGAAGGGGTCATCATTCTGCGGGATGTCAGTTATCTCCCCGCTCATCGCCGGGAGAAACTGGACCTTTATCTGCCGGCGCACCGACCGGCAAACACCCGGTCGCCTGCGGTCGTGATTATTCACGGGGGCGGATGGAGCGGCGGCGATAAATCCTCCGCGCGCGAGTTCAACATCGGGACGGTGCTGGCCCGGGAAGGTTACGTTGGTGCGAGCGTGGAGTATCTGAAGGAAGATCACGGACGTTGGCCCACCAACCTCTACGATTGCAAGAACGCGGTCCGTTTCCTGCGCGCCAACGCCGCCCGATACGGGATCAGCGATCGCATCGGAGTGATCGGCGGTTCCGCGGGAGGCCATCTCGCGCTCATGGTTGCCTACACCTATGGCGTGCCGGAACTCACACCGCCGGACGACGTTTATCCCGGCTGCTCAGATCAGGTTTACGCTTGCGTCAATTTCTACGGCATCACCGACCTCCTCACGCGCCAAAGCACCGACCCCGACGGCACGCCGAACGGCCAGCTGCGGGACACCGCCTTGATCAAGGCGCCGCGGGCATCCGGCGCGAAGGAATGGGAAAAGGCTTCCCCTGTTTACTACGTCAACTCCTCCACGCCGCCCACCCTGAGCGTGCACGGCTTGGCGGACACCACCGTGGACCGCCTCCAAGCGATCACCCTCGACCGCGCCCTGACCCAAGCCGGCGTGCCGCACGAGTTGTTATTGCTCGAAGGCATCGGCCACACCTTTGATTTGGATTCCTGGAAACGCAATCCCCTGCCCCGCGACGTTCGCAGCGCCGTAATCCGCTTCTTTGACCGACATCTGAAAACCCCCTGACAACAGAACCCACCGTCGCCTGCTGCTCGACAAGGAAGGGGCGGCCATTGACAGCATCAACCGCAAGGGGCGGCTCAGCGGACTGCCAGAACCGGTGCACCCAGCATTCCGCCTGATCTTGGTGACTGGGTACTGAACGAGGAGAGCATCGGGGCGGCATTTCACGCATTCGACGTCATGAATTACGATGGTCGGGATCTGTGTCTGTGGGGCTCCCGCGACCGCCAGACGAAGCTGCTCACCCTGCAGGGCAATGCGCTGTGGCGTACCGGCACGTTCAAACCGACGAAGGATAGTTTGCGCTTCTCCCTCGGTAATACACAAGAACGGGCTGCGCTCGCTGCTGGCCGGAATTTGGCCGCGGCGGAAAGGCAACGCCCGCTATACCGGAAAAACAGGGAATCCGCACGACGGAGCGCGGCGTTTATAGCGTTATACGGCCCGGCGATTCAAAGGCCTTACGTGATTGTTCACGGCTTGGCCCGTGCCGTAACTTCGGCAACCTGCGCCTTGGCGTTGTCGTATAAAAAGGCAGCGATGGCGGGGTGGGATAGCCGGGCCGTGGCGGTAGGCACGTTTTGCACGTGGCCAATGAAGGGCTCGACCTTCGCGGCGAAGCCCGGCAGGACTTCGTCGTAGAATTTCACATCCAACGGCCACAGGGCAGGGGGGCGAGTGCTGGATCAGGGCGGATATTGGAACGGCAGGATGTCCGGCACGACATACACTTGCGTTGTGAATTTCAGCGGCGCGAGATTGCCGGAGCGGGTGTAAGTCAATTCCACGAAGGACGCGCGCCAGCCTTGCGTGGGGGTGGTTACTGCACCGAGATAAACGCCGCCGCCTTGATCAGACAAATTGGTGCTCTGCCAGGCCGGACCGATGGTACCGAGCCGAAAGTCGCGCGCATTGGCATTGCTGGCCTGCCAGAGCTTGACTTCCGTGGGCGGATCAGTGGCGACGATCCGGACGGTGTTGGATGATTGCAGCGTCCAGGAAAATTGCGGCAACGGCGTTTGGAAAATGACGGATTCATAATAAGCGCGCAACGAGGTGGGATAATCCGTTCCACTCATGGAGTGCGAGCTGTTGGGGATGTAACGCAGATACTTCACGCCGGGCAATGTATCGAAATAGAATTGCGAAGAATCCGGCAGAAAGAACTGATCGCCGGAGGAATTTACGATGAACTTCGGCATCGTGTAGCGGCCAATGTAAGAGTACGGATCGGAAATCTCCATCAGCGCGTGAAACTCCGGTGTGCCGAAGCGGGATGGAATATCCATCTCCACGTAGTCGTCAATGGCCGGCGACCAGAAGCCGTGAGCGGAATAATGGTGCGCCATGGAAACTTCCACGTTCAACACGTCAATCACCGTCGGCACGATGCCCACCACCCGCGGATCCACGGCGGCCGTCGTCCAAGTAGTCCAACCGCGCTTCGAGGCGCCCGCAACAACGAATTTATCCACCGTCCAACCGCCGCCGGGTGCGGTGGCGCAAAACGCGGTGATCGTATCCATTGCGCGCACCGCGGCTTTCGTCATCGGCAGACGCGTGGGCCAGCGTTCATCGCCGGTACGCATGAATTTGTCCCAATTAAACGCAATGAGCGAATCTTCAGTGCGCCCTTTGGTTTCTGGGGCAAAGGTCAGCGGCTGATTTGGCACCATCTTGAGTTCAGCCACCACCGTACCGGTATCGAGTGCAATCTGGCGCAGATTGGCGTCCGCACTGGAGGGCAGGGAACCGGGATTGCTGCCGCCGGAGATAAAGAGCAGGGCATGCGAGTTGGTGGTGTTATCAGGTTTCACCACAATCAACCAGTGCTTCCAAATAGTGCGATTTACCTCGGCAGGCGTCAGCCAGGATTGTGAAGTCAGATCGAGCACGTAGGTTGTTTGCCCCGTGCCAGGAATGGTTCTGGCGAGCGTCCAAGTATAATTCGTATCGGGCGCGGCGACGTAAAGATCCAGCGCGGACAACTGCAGGGAACGATAGAAACGTGTGGGTGCGTTGGTGGAATCCGCGTCTACCCACGTGGTCACCGGATTGGTTTGCCAAAGGTTGGTGAGCGCCTGCCAATGCTGTAAATCGGTGGAGACCTCGATGCGATACCACTTGCCGGTCGTGCCGGTCAGGGACAGTTCGAGTTGGTGGTCGCTGGAACGCCACTGTGCCGCTAACTGCGAGGCGGCGGGCGAATCTAACGGGGTGACTGCCAGGCCGAGAAAGAGCAGTGCAGTGTACAGCTTCAGATAAAAGCTGAGTTGGTGGATTTCCGATTGGGCGGTTTTTAGGGTTTTAATCTTCATGTTCGGCGGTGCTGACGCAGCGTAAGTTTCTCGGGCAACCCAGGTGTTGGCAAGCCCAGAGGTCCGATCAGGTGATTTACCCACCGTTGCGGCAGAGTTTCGGGTGAGGCAAAGAGGGCGAATTTCGGCGCCAGCAACCTTGCGGGTCATTCAGCGAGATAGGATAATTGGCATTTTCCCTCTGTTTCAGCGATGCGGCCGCGTCTCAATAGCCCGCCCACCCTGGCGGGGGCCTTGCACGCTCTAACATTTTGATCGCACGATGACGGCGGGCAACATCGGCAACGAGTAGCGTCCGCAGCGGAGCTGGTGGCGAATGAAATCCGGACGTTCGTGTCCAGGAAAAAGGACGCGCCTCCAACGGTAGGCTCAGAGATTGACCACCGTATATTCTCCTCATGTTATAAATCGGAACGCGGCTGCTTCGCAGTCCAGCCGAAACATGTTTACACTTCGAATACGCGGTGACCAGCTTTCAGAACCGTCGCGTTCCGATGTGACCGCGGAATGCCTACCATTTGAACTGCGGAATTTTCAGCAGTTCACCGTCCTTGAGCGCGGACTGATGCGCCACGATGCCGGCGATGACTGAGCGTTGGTCCCAAGCGTGGCTGAAGACCAGTTGGGGCGTCTGGCCTTCGCAGATCTAGGTGCGCACGACACTCGAGTACTCCGGCAACCCACTTTCGTTCGCAAAAATTACGGTCCGACCTTCTTTCAAGACTTTTTTTCAGCGCAGGCCAGGTGTGTTTCTTCCACCGGGCAATCGCGGCTTTATCCAGCGGGATCGCGCGGCGGCTGGGGCGCTGAAGACGCCAACCCATCTGCCCCAAGGGCCGCCAAGCATGGTCGGGATGCAACTGCACTTGGCCCTAGCGTTCGATCAGTGCCGCAACCCGGGGTAGGCATCCAGAGGTCGTGTAGAAACCCATGGGCTTGAGCCCTTTGTTCCAGGGCTTTAGCCAAGGCTTGCTGGTGGGCCGGGGTGAGTTTGGGCCGACGGCCCAAAGGTCGCCGTTGCCTGGCCTGGGTCTTGGCCGCCTGGCGTTGCCGTTCCCAGCGCAGGGCGCTGACGCGGCTGACGCCACACTGCCGGGCCGCTTCCATCTACGCCATGCCTCGCGCGAGCAGGGCCATGCCTTGACGTCGCCGTGCTTCCACGCCGTCAAGCCCCCGTTTGGTTTTGTCGTTTATGCGACAAATAATGTTACTTATTTATGCGAGAATCAATAGGATCATCCACGCTTTGGTTATCGGCGGGTGACGGTGCGGCGGCGGCGACTGGGGCTTTCGACGGCGGTGCGGCAGCGGGCGACGCAGGCCAATCACGTCTAGAGTTGGGACTTCGTGGCGGACCAGACGGAGAACGGGACGCGCTTTCGGGTGCTGACGTTGTTGGACGAGCCCACGCGGGAATGCTTAGCCATGCACGTGAACTGGTCCATCCGGTCGGTGAACGTGATCACGGGGATGACAGCGGCGATGGAACGCTACAATGTGCCGGAGCATTTACGCAGCAACAATGGGCCGGAGTTCATCGCGGATGCGATTCAGGATTGGCTGCGAGGCAAGAACGTGAAGACGATTTACATCACGCGGAGTGCGTCGTGGGAGAACGCTTACATCGAAAGCTTCCACGACCAACTGCATGGCGAATGTTTGAACCGGGAGATTTTGGCCGCCTGTGGGCGGCGCGAGTTGTCATCGGACCGTGGGCCTCTACTAGAACGCGGCGCGACCGCAAAGCGCGTTGGGCTATCAGACGGCCAGCGAGTTTTGCAGGCGCGGCATCAGCCGTTCGGGACTCCGGTCGGGCTACGCCCTCCCTCCGTCCCGAACTGCCGCACCAAACATCAAACCAATGGCAGGACTCTCCTTATAAAGTGTCCACCATCCGGGATCAGGTCAGTCTCAAAACATGATGCCGCCTCCGCCCAACCGTCCGATTGAAGACGTCCAGTCCCGCCGCCTTACTCGCGGCGACGGACGGCTGCCGTTGCAAAACCTCCTGCTTGGCGCGTTGGTGATTGCCGCCGTAAACATTGCGGTTCAATTCCTCAACGTACGCGCCGCCCTGTTTCCCTTTGGCGATTACATCGGCGCCAAGAGCAAAGCTGACGGTGGGATTTGGCTGTCCCTGCTGTCCCAGTCGTTGATCGCTGTGCTTGCCTTGTTGAGTGCCCGTGGGGTGGCCCAGCTCTGGCTCTGGCCGCGCCGGACGGTGCCCGGTTATGGCTATTTTCTGTGGGGGGCGAGCGCGGTTTTGGCGCTTTGTCCGCAGCTCGCCTGGGATTTGCTGGCGACTCAGCGCTTACATTGGTGGATGGAGCCACCCGCTTCGCCGGCTTGGGAAGGTGTGGCGTTGGGAAAGCTTCTCGGGCTGTTGGTTATCAACTTGATCGCGCTTTTGTGTGCGATGCCGGCTTTGATTAACAAACATCCGCATCCGCGCCCTCGCGGACTGCAGTCCATCGGCGTGTGGGCCGGTTTGACGTTGGGCTTGCTGGCCGGAGTCCTTGGCTGCGGCAGCGATGCCGTTGTGGCGGTGCTGGCGGCTCCGGTTGCCATCGTATCGGTACTGGCGTTCCGCAATTTGAACACCGGGCCGACTCATCCCGCCGGGCCCGTCGAATAAAATGACAATTGAATCGTCGGCGCTGGACGACGATTCGGGTAACGGGTTAAGGAGACGCTGAATAAAGCCTGAATTTCAAATTGGTGTTGGTACTGACAAAAAAATGATCCGCCCGCAGCGGTGATTCGTCTTGGTCGCCTCGGGTTGGCGGGTCGGTGCGGCGTCGGCAGCGGCGTTGATCCGCTTTTCCGCATCGCTTTTTATCGCTTTAACCAGTTTGATTCATGTTTTTTCACGCCGCAGCTCGCGTTCGCGCGCCGATCACTATGTTGGCCAGGCCAAAGAGCCCGTAGAGTGGATGCCCGTTCTTGGCCAACCCGCGATCCCGCATTTTCCGATGCCGGAAGATATGCTTCACGATGTGGAACGGGTGCTCCACGAACGCGCGCACTGAGGCGTTCGCCTTCTCCACCGCTTTGAGTGCTTCCTTCTCCGCTCCTTCCGCCAGGGCTTTGATCACGCCACGCTTGCCCGCGATCGGCCAATCAATCTTCCGCTTCAACGCCACGATCTCCGGTCGTTGCTCCACCCCGGTGTAACCGGCGTCCGCATGGACTTGCGTCTCTTGGCCGTGCCACCGTTCCGCCGCCTGCGTCACGTCCGCCACGTTCGCGGCTGTGACGACCACCGTATGCACCAACTTGCTGTCCCGATCCGCGCCGATGTGCGCCTTTAGCCCGAAATACCATGGGTTGCCTTTCTGGGTCTGGTGCATTTCCGGGTCGCGCTCTTTCTTCGCATTCTTGGTGGAGGACGGCGCGGCGATCCGCGTGGCGTCGACCCGCGTGCCGGCGCGCAGCAACAGCCCCCGCGCGGCGAGATCGGCGTTGATCGCGGTGAAGAGGCCTTTGCACAGATCGTGCGTCTCCAGCAGGTGGCGGAAGTTCAGGAGCGTGGTGGCGTCGGGCACGCCTTCGGCACTGAGATCCATGCGCGCGAAGCGTGGCAACGCCTGGCGGTCATAGCGCGCGTCTTCAAGCGCCTCGTCGGCCAGCCCATACCATTGCTGGAGAAAGTAAACCCGCAGCATCCGCTCCAGACCGATGGGAGGACGACCGCGTTTGCCTTTCGGATAGAACGGCGCGATGACGGCGCGCAGCCTGGCCCACGGGATGACTTCCTCCATGCGGGCCAGAAACTTTTCGCGGCGGGTGATTTTCTTTTTGGCCGCAAACTCGGCGGGGGCAAACGTGGTTTGATGGGGCATGCCTCACAGACAAGCCTACCCGCCTCCTCGTTCAAAAGAATTTAATGACGGATTAAATCAGCGTTTCCTTAAAACCTTGACCCGTTCGGCGGCAGCATCGAAAACTGTGCCGGACATGGCAACGGATCGTAGATGGATGATAGGCGGCGGGCGAATCCCGCGTTCCCCAGGCGGGAATGAGGGGCCGGGATTGGCATGAGCAAACGGCCGGCGATCCACGATTTGTTGCGGGTCATGGCGCGGTTGCGCGGACCGGGCGGATGCCCTTGGGATCATCAACAGAACCATCGTTCGTTGCGGTTTCATGCGGTGGAGGAAGTGTATGAGTTGCTGGACGCCATCGAAGCCGACGATGACCAGGCGATGGAGGAGGAACTCGGCGATCTGTTGCTGCAAATCGTTTTTCACGCGCAAATGGCCCGGGAACGCGGCGCGTTCGATTTTGATCAAGTGGCCCGGCGTCTCACCAACAAGCTGATTCACCGTCATCCGCACGTGTTCGGCGCCGCAAAAATCCAGGATGCCAACGCCGTGCTGGCGCAATGGGAGGAACTGAAACGGGCCGAAAAAAAAGGAACGCGCCATCAGCGGACTTCCGCCTTCGACGGCATCCCCAAACATCTGCCCGCCTTGCTGCGCGCGGAGAAATTGATCAAGAAAGCGCGTAAAGCGCAACTGTTGACGGACACCCCGTCGCGACGCAAGCCGTCCCGGGCGGGCTTGGCCAGGGAACTTTTCCAACTGGTCCGGCTGGCGCAACAACAGCGTTGGTCCGCCGAGGAGCTGTTGCGGATGGAAACGAAACGCGTGGAGCGGACGCTGCGCCGCGCGGAAGGCGCCCGGACCCGGGCGATGAACTCAACCTCAAAACCCAAAAAACGAAAGCACTCATCCTCATGATGCAACGCCTTGTCGCTCTCATCCTCTTGGCCGGCCTCGGATTCGTGGCGGCTCGTCACCCTGTCGCTGCAGCCGAGACATCACCAACCAATCACTTCCACATCACCACGGGCCCGCTCCTGCAAATGCCCATGGAAACATCGCTGACCGTGATGTGGATGACCGATCGCGACAGCACCGGCGTTGTCGAATACGGTCCGCCGGGCGGCGAATTGAAAACCGCGTTTGCCAGCCAGCACGGGTTGATTGATGCCAACCAGCGCCTGCACAAGGTCGAGCTTCGCGGGCTTACCCCCGGCACGCGCTACCGGTATCGCGTCGTGGCGCGCGAGATCAGCAAATTCCATCCCTACCGGGTGACCTTTGGCGAAACCATCACCAGCGAGTTCCAGGAATTCCGGACGCTGGACCGGGGGCGGCGGGAATTCTCATTTCTCGTTTACAATGATGTTCACGATCAACCGGCGTTCATTCCCGATCTGCTAAAAGTGGCCGGCGCGGCACCCTATGATTTCGTGGTGTGGAATGGCGACATGGTGAACCACGTGGAGAACGAGGGCCAGATCACGGCCCTGCTGGATCAGGCCACCGCGCATTTTGCCACGACGATCCCGTTGATCTGGGGACGGGGCAACCATGAAACCCGTGGCCGGCTAGCCCGGCAGTTGCCCCAGTATCTCGCCCTGCCCGAAGGCCGCTACTATTACACCTTTGATCACGGCCCGGTGCATTTCATCGTGCTCGACACCGGTGAGGACAAACGGGACACCCAACGTGAATACAGCGGGCTGGTGGATTTTTTCCCCTATCGGCGTGAACAGGGCGAATGGCTCCGAAGGGCGGTGCAAACGGACGCCTTTCGGCGCGCGAAATTCCGGGTGGTGATCTGCCACATGCCCTTCGCCAACCGCGTTGCGGCGGACCCGGCCAGTTACAAGGAACCCGATACGTTCGTCGGCATGGCGCACGCCTACGAACATTTCGGGCCTCCCTTGGAACAAGCCGGCGTGGATCTCATGATCGCGGGGCACATGCACCGCGCCACCTTGGTGCCGCCCGACGCCGGACGGCACAGTTATCCCATCATCCAAGGAGGCGGATCGCGCGTCGGGGATCGCACCATCATCCGGGTAAACGTGAGCGACACGGCCTTGGAAGCGGTCGCGATCGGTTCGGACGGCAGCCCCGTCCAAACCTGCCGCGTACCGGCGAAACAACGTTGATGCCCCTCGCGCCGGGCGCGGTCGGCCCGGATCGCCAGCGTGTGGCGTTGGCCTACCGCGTCTCTACCGGCAGGCGCCAGCGTCGCAACCGGAGGGCGTTGCCAACGACCACAAGGTCGGAGAACCCCATGGCAGCGGCGCACAGCACGGGACTCATGAAGCCAAGCGCGGCCAGCGGCACCCCGAGGATGTTGTAAAAAAAGGCCCAGAACAGATTTTGTTTGATGGTGCGCAATGTCGCCCGCGCCAGACCCAGGGCTTCAGGTACGGCTTCAATCTCCGATTTCAACAAAATGATGTCCGCCGCTTCGCGCGCGACATCGCTGGCCCGGCTGACCGCAATGCCGAGATCTGCTTGTTCCAAGGCCGGCGCGTCGTTGATGCCGTCGCCCACAAACGCAACACGCGCCCCGGTTGCCTGCAGTTGTTGCACAAACGCCGCTTTTTGTTCGGGGCGGACCTCCGCAAACACATTGGCCGGCGCAATTCCGACGTGTTGCGCGATGTGCGCGGCGGTTCGCGGATTGTCGCCGGTCAGCAGATGCACGCGCAGTCCACGCGCGGTCAGTTGTTGTACCACTTTCATCGCGCCGGGTTTCACTGCGTCACGCACGGCAAACCAACCGATCAGCGATTGATCCAACGCCAGCCCCACGAGTGTGCTGCCTTGCGCCGACCACTCTGCGGCGAACGGTTCGCCCGCTGACATATCCACCCCGGACTCGCGCAACCAACGCGGCGAACCCAAGCGGGCCACGCCGTTGCATTTTTCGGATTCCCCGCGCGCAATCTTCACCGTGGCCTCGATACCGAAGCCGCGGATTTCTCGCCACTTCTCCACCGTCACAGTGTTTTCCGCAACCGGCTCAGCGCCGCCCGGATTTGCGCCCGACCCGGCCGCTGCCACTGCCCGGCTGAGGGGATGCGTCGAATGTGCCGCCAGTCGGGCGGACAACGCGGTCACATACCCCCCACCGGCTTCGGCCCGCCACACGCTGGCCACCTCTGGTTTGCCGGCGGTTAACGTGCCCGTTTTGTCGAAGATCACCGCCGTCACCTGCCCCGCTTTTTCCAGCGCCACCCCGTCACGGATCAGAATGCCGCGTGCGGCTGCGGCGTTGGCGCTGGCCATGATGGCGGCGGGCGTCGCCAAGCCCATGGCGCACGGACAGGCAATGATGAGCACGGCGGCGGCAATGATAAAGGCGGCGGCCAGCCCAGCATTGGGAAGGTGCGTCGTCCACAACCACGGCGCCAACCCGCCATGCACCTGCCGGGCGGATTCAGGAAACAATCCCCACCACAATCCCGCCGCCAGCGCCAGGGCCACCACCAGCGGGACAAAGATGTTGCTGACGCGGTCGCCCAGACGCTGGATGTTGGCCCGGCTGGTTTGGGCGCGTTGCACCGCCGCGATGATATGCGCGAGCGCGGTGGCTTCGCCTGTGGCCGTCACGCGCATCACCAACCGCCCATTGACAACTCCCGTGCCGGCATACAACACGGCGCCGGGATGTTTATCCACCGGTACGGATTCGCCGGTGAGCATGGCTTCATCCACCGCGGAGTCCCCTTCCGTCACCACGCCGTCAGTGGGGATGCGGTCTCCGGGCCGCAGCGCGACGTGGTCGCCGGTGCGCAGCGCAGCCACCGCGACCGATTGTTCACGGCCATTGGCCTCGAGCTTGCGGGCGGTGGGCGGCGCAAGTTGAAGCAGGGATTTCAGCGCGGTCGAGGCGCGCGCACCCACGCGGGCTTCCAACCAGTGGCCGACGCTGATGACCGTAATGATGGCCGCCGCCTCCATGAAATAAACGTGGCCGCCATGACCGCTGAGCAAGGCCCAGGCGCTGTAACCATAGGCCGTGGTGGAGCCCAGGGCCACCAACGTGTCCATGTTGGAACTGCCGGCTTTGAGTTGACGCCACGCCCCGCGGTAAAACGGGGCGCCGGCGACACTTTGTACCACGCTCGCCAACGCAAAGGCGAGCCACTGAAACCAGCGGGCGTCGCCGACACGGAAAACCCACTCCCCGAGCATCAGCGGAACGGTCACCGCCACGCCCAGCCAAAGATTCAAATGCCAGTTGCGTTGGCGGGCCGCCGCAAAATCCGCCGTCCCGGAGGCCAGCGGTTGCGCGTCGTACCCGACCCGCTTCAGCGCGGCCAGCAACTGGTTCGCGTCCCGGGCCGCGTCTCCGTGCCATCGCACCGCGGCGCGTCCGGCGGTCATATCCACCGTCACACTATGCACCCCGGCCACTGCTTGGAGCGTCTCCGTGACCTTGCGGACACAGTTGTTACAATTCATCCCGGCGACCGCAAGCTGGGTCGCCTCCCCGCCCGCCGCTGGCGGCGCCGGGCGTTCACAACAGGCATTCACACTCATGTCTCTGAGCCCGAACGATAGGGCAAGAAAAGGGCGGCGTCGAATCGGAACCTCCCCGCGAACCCCGGCGGGAAGTGCCTTGGGGCGGACGGATGCGTTGACAAACCGGCCGGGTGCGATAAGATGCGGGCATTGGTGGCGGGCGTAGTTCAATGGTAGAACGGAAGCCTTCCAAGCTTCACACGAGGGTTCGATTCCCTTCGCCCGCTCCATTAACCGCCAGGATTTACTCGTCGCACCTTCATTTTGCCCCGGTTTATCCCTCAACCGGCCTCTCTTTCCCATCATTTCGGTGCGCTTTTTCCCGCATTGCATTATGGCAATCCCAGTTGGCCAAGCGGCAGTTCGGAAAAAACTTACAGCGCGAAATCTGAGCCGCCTCCGGCGCGCGGGCCAAAAAATTGCGCGACTTGGGGAGGGATGCAGACCGAGGCGGGTGGACGCATCCGAGGGGCATATGCACATCAAAAACACTTGCTTGAATTGTCAAGTGGTAGGATAATCGTCGCAGATGAAGTCCGCCGGTACAATTTTTACCGTGCCCCGGTCGTCAGATGGCGATAAGGGCAAATCGGGCTCGCGCTGGCGTCCGCCCCGCCCGATGATTTCCCGGCGGAAAAAACTGTCGGATGCGGAGTTGGGGAGGCAGATCCGAGCGGGCGACATTGGGACACTGGTGGCGGTGATGTATCACAACGGCAGCGCCGTGAACGGGTCACTCTACACGCAGCACAACCACCGGGGCGACATTTTGGTGAGCTGAGGAATGGTATCCTATGAGCCTAATTAGTCAGAGCAAAACGTGGCGAAATGTCCTCCTTTGTGGGGCCGCTTGCGTGACTCTTGCGGTAATATTCTTCGCGCTAAACTGGCTGTGGAATTATCCCTCCAGAGAAATCGCCAAGGCCGAAGATCGCCTTCATGCGCTGCTAGCCTCGAAGCCAACGCGGGACGAAGTCGTTGCGGACTGGGGCAAACCGGCCGGTGTGCTCACCAGCCGCGATGTTGAGCGATTGATCCGCACTTACCCTCAGGAGTCCCAAGAGCGCTACTTGCGACAGGCATCGAACTATCCGCGCGCCCTCTTTTACGAGACGCATTGGCTTTATATTGTTGTGTATTTGGATGAACAAGACAGGGCAGTTGAGGGTTTTGTTTCTGGCCAGTGAACCAAGCCGTCAACGCGGCGTATCGGCTGACGAACATCCCGGGGATTGCGACGATGAAATACAAGAATAATGACGCGTTCGATCCGGTGAGCGACGTGATAGGCCGGCTGATCAACGAGATGGCAGACAATCGAACCTCAAAAAGGCATCGTTTTTTGAGCCCGGATTAATCCAGCCCAGATTGGCTTGGGCCAACCTTGGCGCGGGGGTTTCTCCAACAAGGGTCTGAGGGGCGAGTTGACACTGCGGAGGCAAGAAGATGGGCGAATTGGCAGGCTGGAATTTGATTGCCTTTGTCTGTTCTCTTCTGCGCGCTCCGGCACTGTCGGTGGGGTCTGGGATTCTTTCTTCGCAATGAATTGCGGGACGTCCGCAAATCTGCTGCCCACCAACGCCACTGCCGCGACTCGAACGTACCGGTCTCCGCTGTCGGGAGGCCAGCCCGTCGCGCCCGGCGCAGATCGCAACTTGGGGGGAAAGACTGGGGACACCTCGTGATCCTCGGTGGGGAAGATCAAGGTGTTGAGTACATGACGCACGGCTCGTACGGGGAGATCTGTCGGAGGAATCAAAAAATCCGGGCCAAACTATGGAAGGCTTCCCCGGTATATTTTAACCACCAACCCAGGGAGGTGAGGAGGCTTCCTCGGTCCGTCAACAACGGAATCCCCACCAACAAAACCCCCACGTTGCCGAGAAAAATGATCACCGCCGAAAACAACCAACCCTGGCTGGTAATGTCGGTCTGGCGCGTCTGCAGGATGTGCCAGGTCAGCGTCAGATGAAAGGCGTACGCCACGCCCAACAGCAAGTGAAACCACCCGCGAAAAGCCGACCAATCCCAAAGCCAATGCCCGATCCCGAATCCCAGGAGGACCAACACCGCATACACCGGGAAAAAATAGGGGGCCAGCGCGATGAGAAAATTGGTCTTGGAAACCACCACATGACCGCCATTGGCGGTCGCCTTGAACCGTTTTACGCGTCCGCCGAACAGCCAGGTCCATAGCGCGTGCGTCAATTCGTGGCCAAAGACATAGATCCACATCGGCTTGGGTAACAACACAAACACCACGAGCCAGCACGCGGCGCCTGCCAGGAACGGCACCCAGGTGGTATCCGCGCCTCCGCTGGCGCGTATGACCAACCACAAGGCCCGGCCCGCGCCGACACACGCGGGAAGCAAGACAATGGCCAGCAGCATTTTCACCCACTTCGGCACGCGCGCAGCATTTGGCAATCCATCCGAAAAATCCAGAGCAAAGCCGGCCGCCGCATTCAGGAAAGGCCGGAGAGGTCGTGCGCCTCGGAAAAGGGTTTCGGTAAGTAAAAACGGTGACGCCGGGCCAAGGCGAGCAGGCAGCAAGTTGACATGCCGCCGACGAGAACTGGGGTTTGGGCCTCAAGGATTTGAAAGGGAGCTGTGCCGCGCTGACAGGGTTGGGAAATTGTTTGCGTTTGTTTCCGCAACCGCCCCTGACGGAGGGTGGTTGTCCACCGACCTGCGGCGCTTGAGCTTTGGTTTCTTGAGGCATGGGTGGAACGGCCAACTTGGGTGCGCTGAATAGCAATTTGCCGCCCAGTTGGATAATGCGTCTCGATGGCTGACCACGGATGACCCATGGTGTGGCCACGCACTTTTTGCTGGTGCTTCTCTTTTGAGGCTGCAATAAAGCATTCGGCTATACCATGAGCGCTCCGATCCAACCGCCGCCGTTACTCCGCAAACCGCGCCGCTGGCCGTTAGTCATCATTCCGATCTGCCTGTTGGCGCCGCTGGTCATTCTCTCGGGCGTGTTCGTGGGTTATCGCGTGTCCAACGCCATCGCGGTCAGCCGACTGGAGGCAAAAATCAAACAGAAAGGCGAGCCGTTGACTCTGACTGACTTGGCGGCGACCTACCCACCGATACCCGACGAGGAAAATGGAGCGATTCTGTTGCTGGAGCTGTGGCAACAGGAAGACCCGGAGTTTTGGTTGGCTTATCTGGAAGGCAAGCGCCCATTGCCAGAACGGCGCACACCACACTGGGACGATGCCCTGCCTCTCTTGGGCAACAAGGCCAAACGGATTTCGCGGACCACTGAGTTAACCCCGGAGAATTTGGCGGCCGCAACGACATTTGCGACGGAACAAGCGGAGCATCTTGAAAAACTTCGCCTTGCCTTACGCAAACCCAGGTTCCGATTTCCGCTGACGCTCACGGAGGGTTTCAGCATGCTTCTGCCCCATCTGCCCCAACTCAAACGTGAGGCGCAAAGTTTCAATATCCTGGCTTTGCTGGCGATCCAGAACCACGAGCCTGACGTAGCATTAGCCGCCATCGAGGACATGGCCCGCACTGGACAAACCCTGTCCATCGAACCGACGTTAATCAGCCAGCTCGTCCGCATTGTGTGTTACGACCTGACCATCAATGCCGCTGAACGGCTGCTGTCGCGCCACGCACTTTCCCCACCGCAACTCGAAAGGCTCGGCCGGGTGGCTGATCAAATCGCGATGCCGGGAGCGTTACGACTTTCATTTCTCGCGGAACGCACGGTGTTTTTAAACGTGTTCAACCTTTCACCGATGGAGTTCGCCAAAATCACTGATTCATCGAACGAAGCCGAGGAGACAGACAACTATGCAGGCTTCCAGGCTGGCATGCGTCTGCTGGGGTTTATCGGTCTCAAGGACGCGGACCGACGCCTCATTTTGGAAACCATGGAGCAAGCTATTGCTTTGGCCGAGCGAAGCGATGCCAGGGCGCTGCAAGAATGTGAAGCGCTCTTTACGGAAGTCGCGACGAGAGCCCGGCGGATGCCACCCAAAATCTTTTCGGCGATGCTGTTACCCGCAGAGGAGAAAGCGGCCGCTAAATTTGTTCGGTTGGAAGGGCACCGACGGACCATGTTGGTTGCGTTAGCAGTTGAGCGCTACCGTTGGCGCCACAACGGACAATTACCCGACCGCCTTGAACAACTTGTCCCCGATTTGCTGCCCACCTTGCCACCTGATCCGTTCGACGACAATCCGCTGCGTTACAAGCGTCTTCCCGCTGGATTCATGGTCTATTCCATCGGCCCGGACCGGACTGATGACGGCGGATTGGAGCCGCGGCCAGGAACACGGCAAACAAATTTTGACGTCACTTTTACCATTGAGCGGTAGAAGCCGTCCCGTCAATGAGGACGCCGTCACCAGCCCGAAAAAGCGAATCCGCAGATGACGCAGCTGGCTCCGATTTTTTCCGGGGCTCCATCGGCATGAAGTGGCGTCATCTGCGGATGAAAGGATTGGGGAGATAACCTCCAGGCCGCGCTCCCTGCTCGGTGAACGCCGGAGGCACGACATCTTTGTGGGGATGGCAGGCCATAACCTTTTGAGCCTCGCCAAGAGCGGGATCATCTCTTCTTTTGTGCTGAAGGGAAAATTGGAGGGAACGGCAATTGGGTTGTGCCTCCCGATTATGTCGCTCCTGACGGAGCTGAAGAATTATTGGTGACTGGTTCTCCAGAGATGTCGCCCCGAACGGGGCTTGGAGATTGTTAGGTCTGTGGCAACAACGACGCCGCCTCTGACGAGGCTGTCTTTGGGGCAGATATGGGCAATCTTCGACTTGCAAAGTTGCAGTAACGACGCCCCCGCACTGAGGCTGTTCCGCTGGGTTGGTGGGAGGAATGCATCCTTTGGCGAGGGGACAATCCAAGCATCGCTCCGGAGATGGCAGTGTTCCTCCGTGACACGCCGGGGCGGCGCCGCTTCCGGAGAGGTGCAGGCGCGCGTTCTCCTGGCGGGGTTCAACATCTCTTCTTCATCACCGGAGGTCACGATGTCTCCCGTCTTCCCCACCGCACACCGCGTTCCCGCTTGAATCCGCCGGCCCGACCCTTGAAACTGCCGCGCATGACCGAAGATCAAGTTCGTCAAATTTTTCGGGAAACCGGCGCGTTGCTCGAGGGCCATTTCATCCTGCGCAGCGGTTTGCGCAGCCGCCAATATGTGCAATGCGCCCTGGCCCTGCAGCAGATGCCTGTGGTGGAACGCCTGGGCGCCGCGTTGGCCGCGAAGGTGCGCTCCCTCGGGGCCGCCACCGTGATTGCGCCAGCCATGGGCGGTCTGGTCATCGGCCAGGAAGTTGCCCGGCAATTGGGGCTCCGCTTCATTTTCACGGAAAAGGAGGATGGCCGGCTGGTGTTGCGTCGCGGATTCACCATTGCCGCCGGCGAACCGATGTTGGTGGTGGAAGATGTCATTACCAAAGGCGGCCGCGTGCAGGAAACCATGGCGCTGGTGCAAGCCACCGGAGGCCAAGTCCGGGGCGTCGCCATTTTGGTGGATCGCTCGGACGGCGGGGTTCAACTGGGCGTTCCACTATTCAGCCTGCTTACTCTGAAGGTCGAAAACTTTCCGCCCGATCAATTGCCACCCGATCTAAGCGCCATCCCGCCCGTAAAACCCGGTGGGAAATAGACATCCGATCGATCCATTTCATTGTGCCGTCTCACGGCTAATTCCTAGCCGAAGTGGGACATCTTGGCGCGACTGACGCAGTTCCGTGTTTTGCGGGAGGCCAGAGAGATCGCGATTTTCCCAATGAATTCAGCGATTTTCCCGATTTTTTCAGAGATGGCACAGTGGGCGCTAGAGAAAGAGCCAGCGGCGCACGGGTCGCGCCGCGTTACGATTTTTTATTATGGCAAAAGTCATTGGAATAGATTTGGGCACGACCAATTCGTGCACGGCGGTCATGGAAGGCGGGGAACCGATGGTCTTGGAAAACTCCGAAGGCCGGCGGGTCACACCGTCCGTCGTGGCTTTCACCAAGAACGGGGAACGCGTGGTGGGCGACGCCGCCAAACGCCAGGCGGTCACCAACGCCCGCAATACCATTTACTCGATTAAGCGCTTCATGGGACGCAAGTTCCGTGAAGTCGAAGAGGAAGCCAAACGCATGCCCTACAAAGTGGTCGAAGCCGCGAACGGCGACGCCCACGTTGAAGTCGAGGTGAACGGCGAGAAGAAGCGATTCAGCCCGCCGGAAATCTCCGCCATGATTTTGCAGAAATTGAAGGCCGACGCCGAAATGCGTTTGGGGGAAAAGATCACCCAGGCGGTCATTACGGTACCGGCTTATTTCAACGATTCGCAACGGCAAGCCACGAAGGACGCCGGGCGCATTGCGGGGCTGGAAGTGCTGCGCATCATCAATGAACCGACGGCCGCCTCGCTGGCCTACGGTCTCGACAAGAAGAAGGACGAAAAAATCGCGGTCTATGACCTCGGCGGAGGGACCTTCGATATTTCCGTGCTCGAGATCGGCGACGGCGTGTTCGAGGTCAAAGCCACCAACGGCGATACGCACCTCGGAGGCGATGACTGGGACAACCGGATCATGGACTGGATCCTCGACGAATTCAAAAAGGACCAGGGCATGGATCTACGCAAGCAGCCGGACGCGCTCCAGCGCATCAAGGAAGAAGCCGAGAAGGCCAAAATCGCCCTTTCCAGTTCGCAGACCTATGACATCAACCTGCCGTTCATCACGGCGGACGCCAGCGGGCCCAAACACATCAGCATGAAGTTGACCCGCGCGAAGATGGAGCAACTGTGCGACGAGCTTTTCGAACGCACGGTTGGCCCGGTCGCCGCCTGCCTCAAGGACGCGGAGTTGGACGCGGGGAAGATTGACGAATTGGTGCTCGTCGGCGGCATGACCCGCATGCCGAAGGTCGTTGAAACCGCCCATAAACTTGTGAACAAACCGCCGCACCAAGGTGTGAACCCCGACGAAGTCGTCGCGGTGGGCGTGGCCATTCAGGGCGGCGTGCTCAAGGGCGACGTCAAAGATGTGCTCCTGTTGGACGTGACTCCGCTCTCCCTCGGCATCGAAACCTTGGGCGGCGTGTTCACGCGCCTCATTGAGCGCAACACCACGATTCCCACGCGCAAATCCGAGATTTTCTCCACGGCCTCCGACAATCAACCGGGCGTGGAAATCCATGTGTTGCAGGGGGAGCGCCAGTTCGCGCGCGACAACAAAACCATCGGCAAGTTCCAGTTGGCGGACATCCCGCCCGCCCCGCGGGGCGTGCCGCAAATCGAAGTCACCTTCGACATTGATGCCAATGGCATTTTGAACGTCAGCGCCAAGGACCTTGGCACCGGCAAGGAACAAAAGATCACCATCACCGCCAGCAGCGGCCTCTCGAAGGAAGAAATCGAGAAGATGCGCAAAGACGCCGAGGCCCACGCTGAGGACGACAAGAAGCGCCGGGAGGAAGTCGAGACCCGCAACGAGGCCGATACCAGCGTTTATCGGTCCGAGAAGATGCTCAAGGACAACGCCGACAAAATTTCCGGCGATGACAAGAGCAAGATCGAGAAGGCGATCGAGGAAGTGAAGGCCGCGCTCAAAGGCAACGACACGGCCGCGATCAAATCCGCGAGCGAAAAGCTCAACGAGGTTTGGCAGGCGGTGAGCGCCGAACTGTACAAGGCCGCCACCGAAAAGGCCCGGGCCAGCCAGGCCCAGGCCGGCGGCGAGGCGCCCCCCACCGACAGCGGCCCGGCGGACGCGGGCAAGTCGGACGACGGCCCCATCATTGACGCCGAAGTCGTGGACGAGAAGAAATAGTTTTTCCCGCTTGCTCGGGCGGCGGGATTTGATTCCGAACAAACACCAAAACAAACCGAAAAGAAAATATGGCATTGAACATCAAACCCCTCGGCGACCGCATTCTTGTGGAACCGGTCGAAGAGAAGGAAACCAAAAAGGGCGGCATTATCATTCCCGATACCGCCAAGGAAAAACCGCAGGAAGGCATCGTCCGCGTGCTCGGCACCGGCAAGACCGATGACGACGGCAAGAAAATCGCTTTTGAAGTCAAGGTGGGCGACCGCGTCCTGTGCAGCAAATACGGCGGCACGGAAATCAAGCTCGACGGCAAGGAATACAAGCTGCTCAGCTCGGACGACATTCTCGCCATCCTCAACTGATTCCCTTTGAACACTGACAATCGAACCTAGACACAAAATATATGGCAGCAAAACAACTTCTCTTTGATGAAGCCGCCCGGCAGGCCGTCCTGCGCGGCGTGAGCAAGCTCTCCAAAGCCGTCACCGGCACGCTCGGGCCCAAGGGCCGCAACGTCGTGCTCGACAAGAAATTCGGCTCCCCCACTGTCACCAAGGACGGCGTGACCGTCGCCAAGGAAATTGAACTGGAAGACCCGTACGAAAACATGGGCGCCCAGATGGTCCGCGAAGTCGCCAGCAAGACGAGCGACAACGCGGGTGACGGCACGACCACGGCCACCGTGCTCGCCGAATCCATTTATCGCGAAGGCCTCAAGTTCGTCACCTCGGGGGCGAACCCCATCGGCATTCAACGCGGCATCAACAAGGCCGTGGAAGCCGCGGTGGCCCAGCTCGACAAGATCACCAAGAAGGTCAAGGACAAGGAAGAGATCAAGCAGGTCGCGACCGTGTCCTCCAACTGGGACACCACCATCGGCGAAATCATCGCCGACGCGATGGACAAGGTTGGCAAGGACGGCACCATCACGGTGGAGGAAGCCAAGTCCATTGACACGACGCTCGAAGTGGTCGAAGGCATGCAGTTCGACAAGGGCTATCTCTCGCCCTATTTCGTCACCAACGCCGAGGCGATGGAAGCCAAGCTCGAAGACGCCTACATCCTGAACTTTGAAAAGAAGATCAGCAGCCTGAAAGACCTCCTGCCCCTGTTGGAGAAGGTGGCCAAGGTCGGCAAACCGTTGCTGATCATCGCTGAGGAAGTCGAAGGCGAGGCGCTCGCGACCCTGGTGGTCAACAAGCTGCGCGGCACGATCAATGTGTGCGCGGTGAAGGCGCCGGGCTTCGGCGACCGCCGCAAGGCCATGTGCGAAGACATCGCCATTCTCACCGGCGGGAAGTTCATTAGCGAAGACCTCGGCATCAAGCTGGAGAGCATCGAATTGAACGATCTCGGCCGCGCCAAGACCATCGTGGTGGACAAGGAAAACACCACCATCGTGGAAGGCGCCGGGAAGTCTTCCGAGATCCAAGGCCGGGTGAACCAAATCCGCCGCCAGATCGAAGAGACCACGAGCGATTACGACCGGGAGAAGCTGCAGGAACGCTTGGCGAAGCTCGCCGGCGGCGTGGCCGTCATCAATGTGGGCGCGGCGACCGAAACCGAAATGAAGGAAAAGAAAGCGCGCGTGGAAGACGCGTTGCACGCCACCCGCGCGGCTGTGGAGGAAGGCATTGTCGCCGGCGGCGGCGTGGCGCTCCTGCGCTGCCTGGCCGCGATCGGCGCGGTTGAGACCGCGAACGACGACGAAGCGATCGGCGTGGGCATCGTCAAGCGCGCCCTCGAAAGCCCCGTGCGGGCCCTGGCGGACAACGCCGGTGTCGAAGGCTCGGTGGTGGTCGAGGAAGTCAAGAAGCGCAAGGGCAATGAAGGCTACGACGTGGCCACCGGCAAATACACGGACCTCGTCAAAGCCGGCATCGTGGACCCGAAGAAGGTGACGCGCACGGCGCTCCAGAACGCCGCGTCCATCGCGGGCCTGCTCCTGACGACCGAGTGTCTGATCACCGAAATTCCGGAGAAGGAGAAGAAAGCTCCGATGCCGGGCGGACACGGCGGCATGGACGGCATGGATTACTAATCCCTGCGCGACCGATTCCGAAATATCAACAACGGCGGACTGGACCACCAGTCCGCCGTTTTTTTATGGTGTTTGCCGGAAGAATGCGTGGCGCGAACGGAAACGGAGGCGTTACGCGCCACCCGCTGCCGGGGCTGCTTCAATCCCCAGTTCCTTGAGGAACGGTCCATTCTGCGGCGGGCGACCGAGAAACTCGCGAATGGAAATATTCACATCGCGGGAATCGCCCGGCTCGTAAATCTCCCGCCGCAAACGGCGGCCCGCCGGAATGTCGAAATAGCCGTCGGGCGCGCTTTCAAATACCGTGGCCATGTCCGCCGCAATCACATCCGCCCACGCGTAACCGTAGTAACCCGCGTCGTAGCCCATCAAATGACCGAAATAGGTCACGAACGTGGTGTTCTCTGGCATGGGATAAAACACCTCGCCGAGCACCTGGTTGGCGAGCTGGAGCGTATCCTCCGTCCCGGACGAATGGGTGCGCGTATGCAGGGTGAGATCCAGGATGCCGAACGAAAATTGCCGCCGATAAAAATGGCCGATGGTCGCCTTTTTGGCGGCCTTGAGCTGGGCCAGGATTTCCACCGGAATCTTTCGCTGCGGATCGCGATAATCGGCGGCGAAACTGTCCAACACCCGCTTGTCCCACACCCAGTTTTCGAGCATCTGGGACGGTGCCTCAACGAAATCGCGCGGCACACTGGTGCCGGCAAAGCGGCTGTATTTGGCGCGGGTCAAGATGGAATGCATGGCGTGGCCAAACTCGTGGAAGAGCGTTTCCACCTCGTGATGCGACAGCAGCGAAGGCCGGTCGGGCGCGGGCGGGGGAAAATTGCACACCAAGGCCACGGTCGGACGTTGGTAACGACCATCGGGCAATAGCTTGCCTTCAATGAGGCCGAACTGGGCGAAGTGATTGAATTTCCCCTCCCGCGGGAACATGTCCAAATAAAACAAGCCGAGCGGCTCGCCCGTGACTGAATCGCTGACCGCGTACAGGCGAATACCCTCCACCCATTGGTACGGCGGATCAATCGGGTCAAACCGCAATTCGAAGATGCGTTGATACACGCGGAACATGCCGTCGAGCGCCTTGTCGTACGGGAAAAACACGCGCAACTGTTCGGCGTCCACATTGTATTTTTCCTTCTTCAACTGGTTGGCGTAATACCGCCAGTCCCAGATGTGCCATGGGGGATTGGACTGGCCGGTGTCCCGCGCCTTGAGTGCGCGCAACGTCGCCTGTTCGGCCTCGAATTTGGGCTGCAACCCCGCCGCGGTTTCCCGCAGGAACGCCAGCGCCGCAGCCCCCGTGCGCGCCATCTTGGTTTCAATCTGGTAATCGGCCCAGTGCGCGTATCCGAGCTTGCGCGCGATGGTGGCGCGCAGGTTCAGGATCTGATCGAGCAACGCCGCGTTGGCCTCGCGGGCCAGGAGGCAACGCTCGGTTTCCACCTGGCGGCGCACCGCTTCACTCCGGGCGTTCTCCATGATCATCAGGTATTGCCAGGTCACGTTGACGAGAATGGTGTACGCGTCCACGCCGGTCTGGATGCCTTTCTGTCCGAGAAAACTGTCCGGCACGCCCTCCAGTTCGGCCTTGGTGAACGTCAACGCTTTTTGGGCCTTGGTGATGTTGCTGTCAAAATCCGTGGTCAATCGCGCCAGGTCCTTGCGGAGTTGCTCGACCTCGTCCCGCTCGGCCTTGGGCAGGGCCAGTCCGGCGCGCCGGTAATCGCGCAGCGTTTCCTCCAGCAACTTCGCATCCTCCCCGACCAACGCCGGCTGGGTGTCGGCAAAAGCCTTGACCGCGCGATAAACATCCTCGCGGTATTCCGTGCCTACCGCCCATTCCTGCAAAGTCTTGACGGCCTCGGTGGTCGCGTCCCGCAGCGCGGCGTTTGGGCTGGTTTCCTTGATGAACGCCAGCCGCCCCGCCGTGGTGCCGATGAGATGATTCAAGTCGTCCAACGCCCGCACTGTGTCATCGAATGTCACCCGGCCCGGCGCGCCCCGGCCAATTTCATCCAAGGTGGCGTTCCCGGTGGCGATGGTCTGCTGCACCACCTGTCTAACCTGGTCCGGAGTGGTTTCGAAAGACGGCACACTGATTACAGCGCGGAATTTTTCCGCGCGTTGCTGGGCGTCTTTGAACGATTTAATAGGACCCGCGACGGGGGCCTTGTGCGAAGTCGAGCAGGCAGTCATAAGCGAGGCGAGCGCCACGATAAACAGGATTCTTGCAGACATGCGGGCAATGTAGAGACGGCCGCGCGCCCCCGCAAGCCGGGCGCACTGTCTTCTCGATCGGACGGCCCGT
Source organism: Verrucomicrobia bacterium ADurb.Bin118 (assembly GCA_002070715.1). GTDB lineage: Bacteria > Verrucomicrobiota > Verrucomicrobiia > Limisphaerales > MWDV01 > MWDV01. The sequence goes on along the minus strand of MWDV01000228.1, from coordinate 18,873 downwards.
GACGAATCACAGGGACCATCCCCGACGGTATTCGTGCTGGAGGAAGAGATCCGCCGCCGGACAGTTGGGCGCGCGGAGTCTAGCCGAGTCCCATTGGAGCGGGCTGCCCGCGCGAAAAGCCACATTGCCCAACAACGCCGCTTCGGTCAGGGGACCGGAATAAGCGAAATCGCAACTCGCGGGCCGGTTGTTTTTGACCGCCTGAATCCATTCGCGATGGTGTGCGGTGTAGTCGCTCTCGACGGGCTGGGGCGCGGTGTAATCCGCAAAGTCCGGTTCGCGCAGGATCACCTGCCGCGTGTAATCCGCCAGCAACCGCCCGGTCTGGCCGATGAAAAGCACGCCCGACGACCATTGCTGGGCGATTGTTGCCGGCAACCAAGCCGGTTTGCGTCCTCCGTGATACCACGTCAATGAGAGCGGCGACGTCGTGCGCGCGGCGGTGGCGGTGGGGACGCCGGGATATTCGTATTGCACCACCAGCCACGGCGGCGCGGCGTTGGGATGCACCGGGGGCCCGTCCACCACCTGTACCCGGGTCGGGGCGCGCAAGCCGAGCGCCCAGTGCGGGAGATCCATATAGTGACAGCCAAAATCCGCCAGCGCACCGCCGCCAAACGCCCACCAGTTCCGCCACCATCGCGGCACAATTTCGGGACTGTACGGCCGCGCCGGCACGGGGCCCAACCAGAGATCGTAATGCAGATGCGCCGGCACGGGGGGGGATTCGGTGGGCCACGCCTTGCCCGCCGCCGAGGCGTTGACCCAGACATGTACCTCGGACACCGTTCCCACCGCGCCTTCCTGCACCAACTGCGCCACGCGCCGGTAATTTTCGCCGGAATGAATTTGCGTGCCGATTTGCGTGATGAGTTTTTGTTGGCGGGCGACGTTGGTCACCGCCCGGCATTCGGAAACCGTGCGGGTGAGCGGTTTCTCGCAATAGACATGGCGTCCGCTGCGCAACGCCGCAACCGCCGCCACGGCGTGCGTGTGATCCGGCGTGGCGATGACCACGGCGTCAATGTCCCGCTGGTCAAGCAACCGACGGAAATCGGTGTACGTCTGCGCGGCGGGAAATTTCTCCTTGGCCGCAGCCAGGTAATGCTCATCCACGTCGCACAAGGCAACGACGTTCTCGCTGGTCATGGCGGTGAGATCGTAGTTCCCTTGGTGCGCCACGCCGATGATGCCGAGGTTGAGTTGCTCGTTGGGAGACAGGCGCCGCCGGGCGGGCCGGCAACCAGCGACCCAGAACCCCGCTACGCCCAGCGCGGTTTGCCGTAGAAACGTTCGACGATTTTGTCTGATGCTCATGGAAAAAGCAGATTCAATTCATCCAGATCACTCCCCGGGAAAGGGCGCATCAAAGCACGCCGCTTGAACGGCTCTCCCCGTCCGATCTAACCGGCAACCCCGTCGCAACGGCGCGCTTATCCATGCATCCGCCGGACCATGGCTTTGGCGTGGAAGGGCTGCCAACAAAAACCGTCCGCGGGGTTACGACAACCCCTTGACCTCCCAGCCACGACGATATTTTCGCCGCAGGAATTTGTCGGCGGCCGACAGGTTGGTAAACCGCAACCGCGCGGAATTCCATGCGAGCGTCGTTTGCGGGAACCGCGAGGCCACGCCTCCCAACAAGACCGTTTCGGTGAGCGGACCAGAGTAATCGAAATTCGCCGTGGGTTTGCCGTTGTCGCGCACGCCTTCCAGGAACAGCGTGTAATGATTGCCGTTCGCGACCGTCGGCATCTTGAAGTCCGCGAATTGCGCCTCCGGCAGCAATCGCGGTTTGCCGACGTGCGGCAGGAGCATAATGCCTTTCGTGCCGATGAACACCGAGCCCTGGCCGGGTCGTTTGACCTCGCCCAACAACGCGCCAACCTCCGGCGGCGGCTTTTGATTGCCGTCGTACCAGGTGACCTTCACCGTGTCCCCGTCCGTATAGGGCGTGCCGGGGAAGGTGTAATGGATCACGGCGTTGGAGGCCCAGTGCCACGGGTTGGGGGCGGCGCCTTCCGACCGCACCGTCAATGGCGCCGTCAACGCCAGCGCGTTGAACACCGGGTCGTAGATGTGGCAGCCCATGTCACCGAACGTGCCGGTGCCAAAATCCAGGCTCCGCCGCCAGTTGCCCGGGTGATAGTAACCCTCGCCAATGAACGGCCGGGCGGCCGCCACCCCCAGCCAGCCATCCCAGTCCAAGCCGGGGGGCACCGGATCCTGACGGTCGGGTTTGGGTTTGGGATCCCCCCAATCCTTGTTGCTCCAGGTGTGAACGGCTTTGATCTTGCCGATGACGCCATCGCGTACCAGCCGCACTGCGAGTTGATACTCCTCCAGCGAATGAATTTGAATGCCCATCTGGGTGACGAGCTTCCGCGCCCGCGCAAACTCGGTCAGCTTGCGGGTTTCGTAGATGTCATGCGCCAGCGGTTTCTGCACATAAACCGATTTGCTCAACTGCATGGCCGACATGGCGATGGGCGCGTGCATGTGGTCGGGCGTGGAGACATTCAGCGTGTCGAGCGCCTTTTCCTTGGCCAGCAACTGGCGCCAATCCTGGTAAAAGCGCGCCTCGGGGAACCGTTCCTTCCATTGTTCCGCCTTGGCGATCTCCACGTCGGCGATGGCCACCACCTTGACGAAGGGATGCCGGGCAATCTGTTGCAGGTCGCTGGCGGCCATGCCGCTGGCGCCGATGGACGCGTGCAACAGCGTTCCGGAAGGCGGCACCGCGCGGAGGGCGGGGATGAACGCCGGGGCGGTGCCGGCCGCCACCGCGGCCAGGACCCCGCGACGAAGAAATTCACGACGGGAAAACATTTTGTTCATACGATCAAGGAACGGGGATTTCACGGAGATAGATGTTTTTGAACCAGACCGGTGTGGTGTGCGCCTGCAACTCAATCTGCTCGCGGGCATACACCGGTTTTTCGCGCTCCCAATAGTTTTCCAGGGTGGTATCCCGCACGACGAGTTCGCCGTTCAGGAAAATGTGCAGTTTCTCGCCCACCATCACGATGCGGAACTGATTCCATTCGCCGATGGGTTTGTCCGCCACCTGCAGCGGTTTGGCCGGGTGTTTCTGATTGTTGTAGAGGCCGCCCGAGCCGACTTCACGCCCCCCGGACAACGGCGGGGTGAACGGATCCCAGATCTGCACCTGCGGCGAGCCGCGCAAATACAGCCCGCTGTCGCTCTTGGGTTCGATCTTCCAATCGCAGACCAGCTCAAAATTTGCATAATCCTTCACCGTACACAGGTTGTCGAAGCCCTTGCCCCGATACACCAGCGCGCCGTCTTCAATCTGCCAATGTTCGCGCATCAGGGCGTCGGCCTGGGTCTGGGCCGCCGCGAGCGCCTCCTTCGACATGGCCGCGCGTTTCTTGGGATTCTCAACCAGCCCTTTCCAGCCGTTGAGTGTCCGGCCATCGAACAAGGCCGTAAAGCCGGTCGGCGCGGTGTTGTCGCGCTCCGTCCGCGGCAGTTCCTTGATGCGGATGTTGCGGAATTCCAAGTAGTCGCCGTGGCCAAGAAATCCGATGTGGCCCCGCTCCCGAAAGATGCCGGGATGCTTTCGGATTTTCTCCGGGTCCGTCACGTCGTTGAGATTCGCGTCCACGATGGTTTGGCCGTTGACGATGACCTTGATGGACCGGCCCTGGGCAATGATCTCCTCGGTGTTCCATTCGCCCGCCGGTTTCAACGCCCCGCGTTTCGCGGCCACCAAATCGTAAATCGAACCGTGATATTGCTCGGCGCGGAGCTTGCCCCATTTGCCCCGATCCGCCGCCGCATCCTCCAAAATCTGAATTTCCATGCCCAGATACGCGGCATCCCCCTCCAACGGCGCGCGGATGCCGATGCCGTTGTTGGAGCCGTCCTCCAACTTGAACTCGAAGCGCAGGATAAAATCCGCGAACTGCTGCTCGGTAAACAACGAACGTCCTTTGGGGGAACAGTAGATGACTCCGTCTTTCACTCCGTATCCATCCGGCGGGCCGCCCACATGTTTCCAGCCCTGCAGCGTCTGGCCATCAAACAAGCTGACAAAACCGGGTTCACGTTGCGCCAGACCACAGGCGGAGAGCAAAAACACCGCGCCCAACGCGGCCAAGAATGGATTGATGCGTTTCATCTTTAACATGGACGGGCCGAACCGGTTCGAGATTCGACACCCTCGTTGCCGGGAAAGAGTTTGGGATTTACCGAAACGAGTCAAGCCGGCACTGACCCGCCTCGTTTGCCAACCACGGCTGGTTGCGTTAATTATTGGCGGAAATCAAATCGTCATGGTGCGTTTCCCAACGATACAGTCGCCCCGCCGCCGTCGAGCCGCCGGATGCCTGCTCGCGCTGGGATTGCTCGCCAGCCCGCTGTTCCCGCTCATGAGCGCTGACACAAATTTACCCGCGGCCACCCGGACCGAACTCGCCACCCTGGGCGGAGGTTGTTTCTGGTGTCTGGAAGCCCTATTACAAACGCTGCTCGGAGTCAAAACCGTCACGTCGGGCTACGCGGGCGGACACACCGAGAACCCCACGTATCCCCAGGTATGCTGCGGCGATACCGGCCACGCCGAGGTGGTGCAGGTGGCGTTCGATCCGGAGCAGATTTCGTTTGCGCAATTGCTGGACGCCTTCTGGGACGCGCACGATCCCACCACCCTCAACCGGCAGGGCCCCGATGTGGGGACACAATATCGCTCGATCATTCTGCACCACAATGATGCCCAACGCGCCGTCGCGGAAAAATCCCGGCAGGCGGCCGGGAAAAAGTTTACGCGCCCCATCGTGACGGAATTGGCGCCGTTGACCCGTTTTTACGCCGCCGAGCAGGCCCACCAAGATTTCTTCCGCCGGAATCCGAACCAAGCCTATTGCGCCCTGGTGATCCGGCCAAAACTGGAAAAGTTCCGGAAACGCCCGTCCGCCCCATAATCCAAGGGACATTCTTCCTGAAAACGAAATAGTGGGCGCTCCCCCAACGGGTTATCCGCCGGCGGGAAGGGCCGCATTGTCCCGCCGGAAACTGCGCCACCAATTCAGTGGCAGCAGACCCAGCGCAATGATCGCCACCTGACTGACGGCGAAGATCACAATCCATTTGAATCCGGCTTCCATGAATCCGTACGAATGCAAGCCCACACCGAGCATGTTGACGCCGAACCAGGAAAAGGCGGTCACGATGTTGCCAAAAATGGCCATGTTCATCAGGCCCCGTTCCCGGATCCAACCGCCGCGGCGCGCGTGCAAAATCGCCGCGCACCACAACACAATCAGCAACGCGCCGTTTTCCTTCGGGTCCCAGCCCCAGAATCGTCCCCAGGATTGGTCCGCCCAGATGCCGCCCAACACCGTCCCCACGAAGCTGAACAACGCCGCGAAACAAATGGTGCCGTAAACCATCCGGCCCAGGGCCTTATGAATCGTGTTGGTGGTCGCCAGGCTGGCGCCGCCGGAAAGCGAGTCCCGCTCCGCCGCCACGGTTTCAGCCTGTCCCTCCGCCGTCAGCCGTAAACCAAGCAACGGAGTGCTCACCCCGACCAGCACATAAACGATGCCGAGAAAGCCCGCCACGTACATGCCCGCGTAACCTAGGGTGATGGTGATGACATGCGACGTGAGCCAGAAATTCGAGTCCAGCACCGCGCGCATCATTTCCATGGTATCACCGCCCAACGCCAGGTTGTGTGCGATGATGAGGGTCATAAAGCCGATGAGCGCGGCCGCCGCCACGCCAATGCCCACGCGGTAAACCCGCTCCAGCACCACGCCCAGCACCGCCACCGCCCAGCCAATGAAAATGGCCGAGGAATATAAATTGGTCACCGGTGGTCGTCGTTCCAGCCACATGCGGAGCAGCAATCCCGCCGTATGCACGATCAACGCTAGGACCGCGATGTAAAACGCCGAGCGCCGCAGGGTTTCCGAGCCGCGCGGCCATAACCGCAAGGTCAGCATCGCGCCGGCGGCCAGCACAAACGCGCAGACGTACATGATCAGCGCGTGCAGAAACGGCTGCAGGTTGTTGAAGAAAAATTCCGCGCGGCCTTTGCGCACTTCGCGGGACGCTTGGACCTCCAACCAGTCACGGTACGCCGACACCGCCGCGTTGAACGCCGCGGGTTGGTTTTGGGCGTAAGCGCTGGAAGCCGCGGCCAGCCACGAGATCGCGGGGGCCAGTTCCCCGCCATGCATTCCGGCTTCAAACAACGCCTGGCCCATGTTGCGCCAGTCATCGCGGGGCGCGGTGGCGGCGGTCGGCGGCACGATCAATGGATAAGCCAGGCGCATCAGGTGATCGTAGGCTTGCAGAAAACCCACGAACGTATCGAACGCCGCCTGATCGAAGGGTTGTCCCGCTTGCTGGGCCCGGAGGGCGGCCATCCCCGGCGGGACGGCTTGTTGAAACGCGTGCAGTTCAGCCGCAAAATCGCGGGTTTCCTCCGGTTGCAAACTGTATTTGAGCCGGTGATAAAGGGTCAGGCCGTGATGCAGCTTGACCACCTGGCGTTGATACGCCGTGCGCGCCGAAGATTCCACCCCCAACGCTTGGCGGCCCTCGCGTTCGATCGTGGGCAGCGCGTTGGTCAAGTCGCGGTAGGCAAAGTAAAACAGGCCGGATTTCTCCAGACCCTTCCCGCGTAAATCCAGTTCGTTGATCAAGTCCGGGTGATGAATCAGGAAGATGGGCCGCGTATCCGCGCGTTCCGGTTGCATCATCACTTCAGCCAGCCATTCGGTGGCGCGCAGTTTGGGCGGATGTTTCCAGAACTCGTAGGATTTCTTCTCGACCAACGGCACGGAGGCCGTCCCGCGAATCTGGAGCAGTGCGTTCCGCCCCACGGAATCGAACGGTTGCACCCGGCCATTGAGCAGCACGGGCAACCGGCCAAAGGCCTGCCAGTGGAATCCCCCTTCGGGTCGGGGCAAAAGGAGCGCCACCACCTCCGCCACAAACACCGCCAACAGACCCCAGGGAATCAATTTATACAACAGATTTTTCATCCGACCCTCCGTTGGCGCAAAAAGTTGAACAGATGCAGGCTGAATTGCCAGATCAACCCCAGGCTCACCAGCACGCAGGCCACATACGGGGTGAGCCAGCCGGGATTGCGCACCACCTGCAAAATGGTGCCCTGGTTGTCGGTGTCAAAACTGGCTTGGTAATAGGTCGCGCCGCCGTAGCGCAAGGGGTTGTTCATGTAAATGAGAACCTCGCGGTCCTCGCCCGTTTGGGGATGCCGCAGACGCACGCGGCTGGAAAAGTTTTTCGGGATTTCCGTGCCGGGATATTTGTCGTGCCGGAACTCGAGTAAAGTCAGGCTGTGCGGCGTGTAATCGCGGCGTTGGCGCAGCGACAACTCATAATGGCGGCCCTGCCAGGTGAAACGTTGCGGCTGGTCAATGAATTCAGACACCAGCCAGGTGCCCTGCGAACCCGCCGGCGTCCCAATTTCAATCAAGGCGCTGGGCACATCGCGGCGGTCCATCGCCGTGACGCGCGGCAGTTCCTGGACCGTGAGTTGCGCGCCCGCCCCTTGATCCGACGCCGGCGGCGCCGCGTTGTTGCCGCGTCGGTTGGCGACGGTGGAGTTGGCCATGAACCGTTGGACGCGCACGGTAAACGGCAGTTCCGGATGGGTGATGGCCGTCTGATGTTCCAGCACGCGTTGCGGGATGGCCACCACCCGGTCATGTTGGGCGTCGGTAACGTCCACCACCGCCAGTTCGGCGCGGCGATCCACCACGGTGTAATTCTTGGTTTCCCCTTCGCGTAAATGGAGGGTACTTTCCACGGACAACAGATCGGTCGCGAGCTGGCCCAGCAGCAGGAGCACCAGCCCAAAGTGAATCATCACCAACCCTAGATGTTTCCAACCCGTCCGGTAATACCGCAGATGCGCCGCCAGCAGATTGATGAGCATCACCCCGCCGATCAGATAGCCGCCGGGGAAAACCGGCACTTTCCACGCCGCGCCCGGCGGGCCCCAATAAATCAAAAAACTCCGGAAGAATTCGTGTTGCGCCTGATACAACCCCCTTTCCACCTGGGCCAGCGTGCCGAAAAAAACCAGCAACATCGCCAACACCAGGGTGACGACCGAGAGTTTGAGCGAAGTGAAAAAGGCGATCAGACGGTCGAGGGACATGTCAGTATTTCACGGATTGCACGAACTGTGTGAAGCGCGCCCGTTGCGCCTCCACCAACTGCGGGTCGCCCATCAATTTGTAAAACCACGCCCGGTCCGGCAGCGGCACCATCACGCCCAGCACCCGCGCCGGCTGTTCGGTGCGGGCGTCCGTCCCCAGCATCTCGATCATCTGGGCCTGGGTGCCCGCCACCGCCAAAGCGCGGGTGGCGGCGTTGATTTCCGCCGCGGACTGCGAGGACAAACCGACCTGTCCCCGCCAGCGATTGACATTGTCCAGCCAGCCGCCGCCGTCGCCCGGTGACGTGCTGACATTCACCGCCGCCGTGGCGCCCGATTCTCCGGTGAGATTAAACTTGGCCACCAAGAAGGCGCCTCCCGGGACTTCTTCCCAGCCGGCCGGCACCGTCCACGTCGGCTTGCCTTCGCCGGCATTCGTGGCGGCCGGCGCCGGGGCCGCTGGTTCGTCCGCGGGGAATTCCACCGACTTGAGAAAATCGAGAAACGCAGTTTTCTGCGCCTGCACCAACGCATCCGGTCCGGTCATTTTGAAAAACCACGACAAACCGTCGCGTTCCAAAATGGCCACCATCACGCGCAAGGCGGGCGCCTCGCCTTCCGGGGAAGTCGGCCCCGCCATATCGAAGAACTTGCCTTCCGCGCCGCCGATCGGCACCCGGCTCCGGGATTGTTCCATGGCCGCCGCGTCAATCGGCGCCAATCGAACCTGTCCCCGCCAGAGGTTGACCATATCCAAGTCCCGCCCGCCCATGTCCGGCAGAGGGATCACGGCCACATCGGCGCTTTCTTCACCGTCGCCCGCGATGGCGAAACTGGCCACGCGCATGGTGGACGGCGGCCGCGTCGTCCATCCTGCCGGCGTGCGATAGTTCAGCCGTGGACGGTTGGGCAACACCCCGTGGCCTTGTCCGGCGTGGGGATTGGGCCGGGTCTCCGAGGAACGCGATTCTTTTTCGATGTTGTAAACCTGAATCTCCTCACGCTGGCAACCGGGCGCCAGCGCCAGAAGAACCAGGGCGAAAAAGCAGCCCGCACCGCGCGCGTGCGCGCGCGGTTCGTGCCTGAAACCAAAGGAATTCACCGGTAAGAGTTAGTTTGGGTCTGCGGCTTCCGCAAGGGCGACTCGCGGAAATCGCACCGCGGACGTAGGAAAACCCGGCGGGACGACTCAACTCGCGTTCACGCTCAACAAAAACTCGATGTTGCTGGCGGTCTTTTTGAGTTTGCCCAACAAGAGTTCCATCGCTTCCACCGGCGGCACCCCCGTGAGCGCGCGTCGCAACAACACCACCCGGTCGTGTTCGTCCGGATGATAGAGCAACTCCTCTTTCCGCGTGCCGGAGCGCTCGACGTTGATCGAGGGAAAGATGCGACGATCCACCAGCGCGCGATCGAGATGCACCTCCATGTTGCCGGTGCCTTTGAATTCCTCGAAGATGACTTCGTCCATGCGGCTGCCGGTGTCAATCAATGCCGTGGCCATGATGGTGAGCGATCCGCCTTCCTCGATGTTCCGCGCCGCGCCGAAGAATCGTTTGGGTTTGTGCAGGGCGTTGGCGTCCACGCCGCCGGACAGGATTTTCCCCGAATGCGGTTGCACCGTGTTGTAGGCGCGCGCCAGGCGGGTGATGGAATCGAGCAGAATCACCACGTCCTTCTTTTGCTCGACCATGCGCTTGGCCTTCTCACTGACCATTTCCGCCACCTGCACGTGCCGCTCCGGCGGTTCGTCGAAGGTGGAACTGATGACCTCCGCGCCTTTGCAACTCCGCTCCATGTCCGTGACTTCCTCGGGGCGCTCGTCAATCAACAGGATGAATAGATACGACTCGGGATTGTTCTTGAGGATGGCGTTGGCCAGCTTCTGCAGCAGCACCGTCTTGCCGGTGCGCGGCGGCGCCACGATCAATCCGCGCGTGCCTTTGCCGACCGGACACACCAAGTCGAGCACTCGCGTGCTTAATTCGTCCCGGCTCGTCTCCAGAATGAACCGTTTATCGGGGAACAACGGCGTGAGGTTGTCAAAATGCGTTTTGTCCTTTGCCTTGTCCGGGTCCTCGCCGTCCACGGCCTCCACTTTGAGCAACGCAAAAAAGCGTTCCTTTTCCTTGGGCGGGCGGATCTGGCCGGCGATGCGGTTGCCCGTTTGCAGGTCAAACCGCCGGATCTGCGAGGGCGAAACGTAAATATCCTCCGGGCACGGCAGATAATTGAAACTCTGCGAGCGCAGGAAACCGAATCCCTCGGGCAACACCTCGAGGACCCCCTCGGAAAACAGCACTCCCTCGCGCTCCGCGTTCTTCTGCAGGATGTGGAAAATGACCTCGTGCTTCCGCATGGTGCCGAAGTTTTCCACCCCCAAATTCTTCGCCATGTTGTTCAAGTCGGTCATGGACATCGCCTGCAGATTGGCGATGTTCAGCGACTCAACCACGCGGTCCCGATGACGACCCGTCGCCGGCGGCGTTTCTGGCTTCTCCGCTTCGGCCTCGACGGTCTCCGCCTCGGGTTCGCGTGCGCCCCGGCCGCGTCCCCGGCCGCGTCGTCCGGGTTTGGTCGGGCGCGGTCGTTCCGCGGGACTGGGCGCGGCCTCGGCGGGCACTTCGGGCGCCGGCTCGTCCTCCGCCAGCACGGTGGCGGTTTCCGGCGGCGATTCAACTCCGGGCGGCTCCGGCGGTTCGGCTACCTCCGGCGGTTCCGCGACGGCGGGCGCGGGCGCGCTGGCTTCAGGGGAAACGACTTTGGCCGCCTTGGTTTTGGCGGCGCGTTTGGTGCTGACTCTGGGCATAGTTATGTAAAATGTTTCGGTTGTGAATCGTCATGGCGACAGAACCCGTGACCAAGCGGGTCGTTTTACCGGCCGGACATCCTTCTTTGGGACGCTGCGGCGCGCGAACAATTCAAAATTTATGCACCGTGGCTGGCTGATCGCAGGCGTTGACGATTCTTCGGTTTATTAAATTACGGCAAGCGATATCTTGCAGTGAGTTCGTGCGCACAGTGGCGCAGCCGCGCCCTTGTGTCAAGCATCATTTCTTAATGAATTTGGCCCCCGGACCGGCCTGGCCCCGCAGCGCTTTCATTCCCACGATCCCGGTGAGACCCGCCGGGGTGGGCAAGCCGGGCTCATCGCCAGCCCCGCCAGCCCACAAATCCGCCGATCCCGGAGATTGCGCAATCATTCTCCCCTATATCCGGGGCTCAACGATAGAGCAGGAACTTTTCGCGCCATTGCGCATACTCGACGCCTTCAATCCGCCAGCCCGCGCGAATTTCGCCCAGCGGTTTGTCCGCCCGCACTTGGTCCAGCGTGCGCGAGTGCAGCAGCAATCGTCGCATTTTTTGGGGATCAAAATCGTTCGGATACAGGCGAAACACGGTTTTGGCGATGAGCAGTCCCACGTCCACCACCGGACAGGCGTCGCGGTCGTTCAACATGATATAGACGCCGCCGCATTCTTTGCCGCGATGGATGCTGGTGGTGGGGGTGAACCGGATGGGAATGAAACTCACACCGGGCAGCTTGGCGCTATTGAGTTCCGCCGCCAGTTTCCCATCGTCAATGTAGGGCGCGCCGACCACTTCAAACGGCGTGTCGGTCCCCCGCCCCACCGAGAGCGCGGATTCCAACAGCCCGACGCCCGGATACAGGATGGCCTGCTTGAGGTTGCGCATGTTCGGCGAGGGATTCGTCCACGGCAACCCGGTTTCGTCATACCACAGATCGCGGGTGTAATTTTCGCACGCAATCACGGTCAGCCGCGCGTTCAATTTTTTGTCCGCATTGTGCATTTGGGCGAGTTCGCCCACGGTCAAACCGTGGCGCAACGGCACCGGATAAAAACCGACAAAGGTGGGCGGCTCGGCCAGCACGGGACCATCCATCATCGTGCCGGTGATGGGATTCACCCGGTCGAGCACAAAAATCTCCTTGTGGTTTTCCGCCGCCGCTTCGATGGCCAGCCCCAGGGTGGAGGGATAGGTGTAAAACCGGCAGCCGATGTCCTGGATGTCATAAACCAGCGCGTCGAGGTCTTGCAACTGCTCGGGCTGGGGTTTGCGCGTCGCACCGTACAAACTCAGAATGGGCAGCCCCGTTTGTTCATCCGTGCTGTCACTGATCCGGGCGTCCTGCGTGCCGCGAATGCCGTGTTCCGGAGCGAACAGTTTGACCAGCGTAACCCCCGGGGCTTGATGAAGCAGGTCAATGGTTGCGCGCCGCTGGCGGTCCTGACCGGTGTGGTTGGTGATGAGGCCAATGCGTTTGCCGCGGAGCGGAGCGAAATTTTGTTGCACCAGCACGTCAATGCCGTTGAGCACGCGCGCGGATTTAAGCGGACGCGGCGCCGCGGCGGGCGCGTTGGTTTCAACGACGCGGGGCGGAAGCGCCCCCGCCGGGGAGGCGAAGTTGAATCCGATCACGGCTTCGCCCGCCAGCGTGCCGAGCCGGGCCCGCAACGGCAGCACATTGCCCTGCTCCGTGGGATGATTTCGATTCGACAGAAAGATCACGAAGGTTTGCGATAAGGGATCAATCCACAGCGACGTGCCCGTCCAGCCGGTGTGCCCGTAGGATCCCAAGGGGAACACTTTTCCCCGGGGGCCGCTGTAACTGGAATCAATGTCCCATCCCAACCCGCGCCACGCGCCAACCCGGTCGGCGGTTTGCACACGGGTCATCAATTGCACCGTTTCCGGCTTGAAGAGGCGCACTCCTTCGAGTTCGCCGAGATTGAGCATCATCCGGGCGTAGCGCGCCACGTCCGCCGCCGTGAAGAACAAACCCGCGTGTCCCGCGACGCCGTCCATGCGACGCGCGGTAGGGTCATGCACCACGCCGCGCAACACCTCGCCGCTGGCCAGGGTTTCGGTGGGCGCAATACGCGCCAGTTTTTCCCGGGACGGTCGGAAACCGGTGTCCACCATCCGTAACGGGGTGAAAATTTCCCGGGCCGTGAAGGCATCGAGCGGCTGGCCCGATACACGATGCACGATCTCCCCCAGCACGATGAAGTTGATGTCGCTGTAACGAAACACCGTGCCCGGCGGGGTCACCAATTTTTCGGCGCAGGCCAGTTCAATGCCCTTGTCGTAGCCGTGCCAATCCGGGTTTCGCCCAATGCCGGGCCGAAGCCCGGACGTGTGCGTCATCAACTGCCGCACGGTCACCGCATCCTTACCATTGGCCCTGAACTCCGGCAGGAAAGCGGCCACCGGCGCATCGAGGTCCACCTGACCGCGCTCCACCAACAGCATGATGGCCGGGGTGGTGGCCACGACTTTGGTCAGCGAGGCGGCGTCGAAAATCGTATCTTCGGTCATTGGTTCGACGACCGGCGCGACGGCGCGGTTGCCCAGAGCTTTGTGGTATGACTCGCTGTGGCGTTCCACCCACAACACGCCGCCCGGACAGCGTTTCTCCGCGACGGCTGCGGTGATGGCCGCGTCCATCTCAACCAGTTTATCAGCGCGAAAAACCGCGGCAGCCAGATCCACCGGCCCCACCAGCCGGAGAATCAAACAGACAAGGCCGACTCCGGTGGAGATGCCGACCGCACGGGGACGGACAACAAAGCGCGAAGATGAAATGGTTGTCATCATACGCAGGATTAAACCGGCCCGACGGCCTGCGGACAACTTGAATCGTGGATGCGTGAGCGCGCGTCAACCCACCCGCCGCCGATTGGGAGAGCGAACGTCCTCCTTCCCCGAACCTTCCGCCGTGCGTAATCAGTCCCGGTCTCCCGGACCAGAACCAGATTGACGCCGGGCGAGTTTCCGCAATCGGGCCACGGGTTTTTGCGTGGACGTGGCCAGCGGATACAGTCCGGGACAGCACCCGAAGGTTTCCTGAAAAACCTGGCTGAAATGGCTCAGGCTGGAGTAACCCACTTCCAACGCCACTTCGGTGACGTTGAACCGGCCCGCCCGCAATAATTCCGCCGCCCGATCCATCCGCAACTGGCGCAGGTATTGCGGGATGGTCTGGCCGGTGTGCGTCGAGAAAATGCGGCTGAGATAAAAGTGGCTGCACCCGATCTCGCGCCCAAGCTCCTCAAGGGAAGGCGGATTCGCTATCGCCCGCTGCAACCGGGCCCGCACTGCGGCCACGCGTTCCTGAGCCAGCCGATGCTGCCGCGTGCAAAACAATTCCGCCTCCGGGAGTGGCTGGATGAGAAAGGTCACGGCCATTTCGGTGGCCTTGCACTGCGACCAAACCGGTTGGGCGGCGGCATACACCGGCGGCTGCCGCAGGCTCGCCACCAGTTGTTGCTGCGCGGTGGTCAGACGCGCGGGCGGCAGCGCCACCACCGGCCCCGCGTTCCCGTCCAACGCGGCGCGCACCAGCGGGTGCAAGATGGCCTTGGCCCCGGCCAATTGCCGCTCCAGAAATGCCGCCGTAAATTCCACGGTCAAAAACCGGTGGCGCTGTCCCGCCATACGGCGCGCCGTGAGCGGTTCGGCATCACAGCGGTAGAAGCCGGCCGTGTTCGATGAAAAGGTCAGGCGTTCCCCGTTCCCCTGCACAAAGCCTTCGCCCTCGAGATTCAGACACAACTCAATTCCGCCCGGATGGAAGCTCCGCGCCCAATCCAGTTCCCGTCGCGCCATGAAATCGTGCCATTCGATGCTGTAACCCGCCCCCCGGAAGCCGCCATGCAACGGTTGCCATCCAGTGCCCACCTCCCGCCACGCCGGGACTTCGCTGAATGTCCCCGCCTCACCGGAGTCGGGCAGGACTCTTGCCGCCACACCGGATGCGTGTTGGTCTTTTACTTGCATGATTCGTCAGGCCACCGATGGAGCGCGGCATCAGACGCCCGCCATCTCCATCATTTAATGCTGTATATTAGCAGACTTTGGAGAAATATCAGGAGGAATTGAATCCGGCGGGGGCAGGGAGGAACTGCCTTCAGCAATTTTGGTTTATCCGGTTTTCAAGGGGTTTTTGTGCAATACCACCTTCCCGCCCGTCGCGGCAAAAGGGTGGCAGGACCAAGATTTCCGATTGCCAGCCTCCCCGTCTCTTTGCACTATGCCGCGCAGATATGCCCGTTTACCAAGAAAAACAACTACAGGAAATCTCGAAGCAATTCCAGATTTACGGCGAAATCCTGCACGCCGAAACTTGCAAGATCGGCCACATCAACGAAACGTATTCCGCCACCTACGACCAAGGCGGCATGCGGATCCGTTACATCCACCAGAAGATCAACAAATACGTCTTCAAGAATCCAACGGCGGTCATGCGCAACTTGGAGCGCGTCAGCACGCATTTGCGGTTCAAGCTCGAATCCATGCGGGTGCCCCACATCACCCGGCGGTGTCTCGCGATCATTCCCACCCGCAGCGGCAAGTCATATTACGTGGACCGGGCCGGGGATTTCTGGCGCACGTTTGTATTCATTGAAGGCGTGCATACGCTCGAAACAGTGCAATCGCCCGGGCAAGCCTACCAAGCCGGGTATGCTTTCGGGGAATTTCAAAATCTGCTGGTGGACCTGCCCGGCGGCCGGTTGCACGAAACCATCCCCGACTTTCACGATACCCGCAAGCGCTTCACCGCCCTGCAGGAAGCCATTCAAAAAGATCATCTCAATCGCGCCCAATCAGCCGCCCCGGAAATCGCGTTCGCGCTCAAACAGGAGAAGATTGTGGACGTCATTTTGAAGGCGCTGGCCAAAGGCAAAATTCCCGAACGCATCACGCACAACGACACCAAATTTAATAATGTCATGCTCGATGTGGTCTCGGGAGAGGCCATGTGCGTGGTGGACCTCGACACCGTCATGCCCGGCTGTGCGCTTTACGATTTTGGCGACATGGTCCGCACCACCACCAGCCCGACGCTGGAGGACGAACTGGATCTGTCCAAGGTCAAACTGCAGATGCCGATTTTTGAGAAGTTGGCCGAGGGCTACCTGGCGACCGCCGGCAAATTCCTGAACAAAGCCGAACGGGAATTGATGGCGTTTTCCGGCAAACTCATCACCTTCGAAATCGGCATCCGTTTCCTCACGGATTATCTGAACGGCGACAATTACTTCCGCATCCACCGTCCCGGGCACAACTTGGACCGCTGCCGCACGCAGTTCAAACTCGTGGAATCCATCGCGCAACAGGAAGAAACGATGCAAAAGATCGTAAACAAGTTGAACGGGGTGGAGGTGCGCAGACGCCGCACCACCGGCAAAACAAAAAAACGGTAGCGCCCGCCTCCCCAAACGGGCGCAAACCAATCCCTGGTCAGCCTTCCGGCAACGGCAGTCGCCAGGCCTTTTCCACCGGCGGCAGTTCCGCCAGTTCCTTGCCGGGCGCGCCGCCGCCCAATTCCGCCAGGCGCTCGCCCGCCGGCCGCACCCGTGACTGGAAACTGGCCGCCGCGTCATTGAACGCATCGTTGGCGCGTTCCAAGCCGGCGCGGATCTTGTCAAAATGTTCAGTGAATTTCACCACGCGCGCATAGAACTCCCGCGCGGCAACCGCGATCTTTTGTGCGTTCTCGGTCTGCGCGTGTTGCTGCCAGCTCACACTCACGGAGCGCAACAGCGCAATCAACGACGCCGGCGTGGCCAGTAAAATCCGCCGTTGTGCCGCCCACACCAACAGGTCGCGGTCGCCTTCCAACGCGGCGCTGAACAACGATTCCGCCGGCAGAAACAACACCACGTGATCAAGGGCGTTCGGAAATTGGCGCGGATAATCGCGCCGGGCCAGGTCAATGATGGTGTTCTTCAACTTCGCGGCGTGCGCCACCAAAGTTGCCGCGCGTTTGCCCGGGTCCGCTTCATCCAGCGCCTGCAGGAATTCAAAGTCGGGAACTTTGGCGTCCACGATGATGACCCGGTCTCCGGGCAGCCGCACGATCAGATCCGGTTTCGCGTCGCCCGCCTGGGTTTGCTCGCTGAAATCGCAGTGGGCGCTCAAGCCGGCGGCTTCGACTACGCGACGCAGGGTGGCTTCGCCCCACTGGCCGCGCGCCTGATTTGACCGCAGCACCATGCGGAACTGCTGCGTCTCCGCCGCGAGGGTCTGGCTTTGTTGGGCGAGCGTTTCGAGTTGTTTTCTCACCGCGCCGATGGTGGCGGCCTGCGCGCCTTCGGCTTGTTGCAACCGTTTTTGATAGGTTTCCAACTGTTGCTTGAGCGGTTCGACCAATCCTTTGATCGCCTCCTGGCGTTGGGCCAGATCGCCCTTCGCCGTTTCCTGGAATTTGCCAAAAGTTTCATTGGCCAGGCGGAGAAACTCCGGCGCGGTTTGTCGGAGGGCATCGGCGCTCAAGGCTTTGAAAGTATCGCGCAAATCCGTCAGCGCCTTGTCCTGCGCGGTTTTCGTCTCCGCCAGCACGCGTTCGTGCAGGGCGCGTTGTTCGGCCAGAAGTTTCTCCGCCGCCGCCTGGCGCGCCTCGGCGGTGGCAAGCGCGGTGTTGAGCGGGCCCATCTCGGCGCGCAACTGATTCAACTCGGCCTCCCGCTGACCGAGTTGCTGACGCAATTCGTTGACGAGCCGGTCATCGGTTGGATCTGCCCGGCCCCGCCACCATAACCAGCCGATCAGCAGGCCCACCGAACCACCGAGGAGGAAGGCCAACAATAAGGGAACACCGGGGTTCATTGTTCACTCCGCGTGAAACGGCGGCCGATCTCCCGCCCATCCCGTTGTTGCCGGTGTGCCGCGCCCAAGATCACCGCGCTCAAAAATGCGCCACGACTTCAATCTCCACGCTGGCACCTTTGGGCAGGGCGGCGACTTGAATCGTCGAACGCGCGGGGAAATCGTGCGTGAAATACCTGGCGTACACCTCGTTCATGGCGGCGAAATCGGCGAGATTCACCATGAAGACCGTGCTCTTCACCACATGGGCGAAGGTGAGGCCCTGGTCGTCCAAAATCGCCTTCACATTTAGGAGCGCGCGTTCTGTTTGGGCTTGGATGCCGCCGGCGACAAGGTTGCCGGTGGCTGGATCCGCCGGAATTTGTCCCGCGCAAAACAGAAGATCGCCCACCCGGATGGCGTGATTGTAGGGGCCCAGTGCGGCGGGTGATTGCGCGGGTTTGACGATGGTTTTTGTAGCCATGATTTTGATTGGATTTGGTCGTTTCGATTAACGCCAAAGATTCAAGGCCAAGCCGCGCCCGGCTGGCAAGACCAAATCCACCCGCGTCCGCCATCACCGTCCACCGACCTTTTACCGGGGCGTGATTTCCTCCGGGGAGGCAAAGTCCTCGAGCATGTCAAAGGGCAATCGCCAGACGCGCGACCCTTCGGCGTTGCAAAAATAAAGACGCGAAATACTGGGTTGGTGGGGATGACCATCCGCCCAAAAAACATAGAACGGATCTTTCGCGTGGAGGGGTCGGCGGACAAAGGTATGGTTGAATTCGCTGTTGCGCGTGACCTGGCGTTGCTTCGTCCACGTCCGGCCCGTGTCCCGGCTGACCCACCCGGCCACTTCGCCCCCCGTTCCAAACGGTTGCGGCCCCACTTCCGTCGGGCCGATGATTTTCCATTCCCGGTCGGAGATGAAAAGGCTGCCCAGGTCATAGTTGTGATCCGAGCGGCAGACGACATGCGTTTCCCATTGCTGACCGGTCCATTTGGTGAGCGTCCACTCACGCGGGTTGTTGGCCGGCCCCGCCTGGTACCCGGGGCTGACGATGTAAAGCAGCACCGGGTGCCCTTGCAAGTCG
>MWDV01000227.1 GCA_002070715.1 Verrucomicrobia bacterium ADurb.Bin118 | reverse complement strand
TTCCTCTTTTATCACCTGAAACTGGTGGTTGAACCGAGCGCCGCGCTGGGGGTGGCGGCGTTGCTCAGCGGCGCGTGGCGGGGCGAAGGACGCACCGGCGTGATCTTGAGCGGCGGTAATGTGGACGGCCCCACCATGATTCGGATTCTCTCGGCCTCCTGACCTACCTCTCGGCTGCCCCCACATTTCACCGCGCGCCAAGACGGCGGGATGGGGTGGCTTCAAGAGATGGGGAGATCATCCGGCGGTTGTTTCCCACGGTCCGGGTAAATTGGCATTGGCGCCGCGGAAGGTCTCTTGTTAGCGTCATCGCATTAGCGAAGAGGACCAACGTATGAGCGCAACACGACAACCAAACAACTTCCCCAAACTGCACAACGCCATGTGGCCCGGCCTCGTTGGCAAGGGCGGCCCCGGCGCCGAACCCGGCATTGACCTCGACACCATGCTCGACCTGACCGCCCAGGCGGAGGTCAACGGCGTCAAGTTCGATGGCGTGGATTTGTTCCTCGCCGACCCGCACGTGAGCATTGATCTCGGCGACGACGGCATCAAGGCGCTCGCGGATAAAATCCAGCGCAAAGGGTTTGTCGTGGGGTCGGTGGTGGCCCCGGTCTGGCCGCCGACCGGCGGATCGGCCATGGGCGGCGAGGAAGACCGCCGCAAGTTTGTGACGGCCGTGCGCAAGGCCTGTCGTATCGCCCGGCAACTGCGTGCCGGCGGCGTGCGACCGTACGGCGTGGTCCGCATTGACACCGCCGGCAGTGTGACGGAGTGGGATCAGGACCCCAAGGGCAACACCAAGAAAATCATCGCCACCTTCAAGGAAGCCGCTAAGGTGGCCATAGACCACGGCGAACGGCTTGCAGGCGAAGGCGAAATTTGCTGGGGCGGCATGCATTCGTGGAAATACATGCTGCAATTGCTCGAGGGGGTGAACCAGCCGAAGTATTTCGGGTTCCAAGCGGACATGGCCCACACGCTGCTTTATGTCCTGGGCTACAACGCGCCGGAACATCGCCTCGTCCCGGCCCGATTCCATTGGCAGCCGGACCTGTTCCACGCCGCGATGAAAAAGCTTACCAAGGCGTTGCGTCCCTGGACGATTGATTTCCACGTCGCGCAAAACGACGCCACCGTGAAAGGCAGCGGGTCGCACGACAAGACCGGCAAACATTGCCTGGCCACCGATCCGAACGGCAAACTAAACATCGCCCGCGACGCCGGCTACTGGCTGCGCGACGATGCCGGCAAGGTAATAAAGAAGTGCAAGCACATCTGCTGGGACGGCTGCATGTTCCCCAACGAGGTGATGATGAAACCCGACACGTGGAACAACATCCTCGCCGCGATGATTCAGGTGCGCGAAAACCACGGTTGGCGGGCCTGAAATCCGGAGAGGACTCGAGCCGGAAGAATTGGCGAGGCCGTCGGCGCGGAGTCGCTTTTATCCCTCCGGGGCAGGGGACGCTAGCGCCAGACTCAGGCTGACATGTTCGGTGGAGAGAAAGGGATCGCGGGGCGCAATTTTCGTGGCGCCCATTCAATCGAAGTGTCGCGCCGGTTTTAGCTTGGCGTTGACGACGCGCCAAGCCCCTCCCGCAACTGCTCCAGCGCGGCTTTTGCATCGCCCAGCACGAGGATGGTCTTGGCGTTGGTGTAGAGTGAATTGGCGACGCCGGAGTAACCCGGATTGGCGTCCAAGTTGCACACCACCACCTGCTTCGCCGCGCGCGCCTCGAGAATTGGCATGCCGGAGATGGGTGTGCCCTCCACCTCAACCGCCGCGGGATTGACCACGTCGCAAGCGCCCACCACCAAAGCCAGGTCTGTTTTCTCGAAATCGGCGTTGATGTCGGGTAAATCGAACAAGAGATCGGCGTCAATTTCGGCTTCCGCCAAGAGCACATGCATGTGTCCGGGCATGCGGCCGGCAATGGGGTGGATGGCAAAGCGCAGTTGCCGGCCCATGGCCCGCAGTTTCTCGGTCAGATGCGCCAGCTCAAACTGGGCTTGCGCCAAGGCCATGCCGTAGCCGGGAATGATGATGATGGATTGCGCCGCGCGCAGGGCCGCCAGCGCGCGCTCCAACGGGGGTTGCCCGGCTTCCTCCGCACTCGGCTCCGCGGGTTTCTCCGCCGCGGGAGGGGGAAGCGCCTCGGCCACAGCCGGCGGCGCGGGTGCGGCGGGGCTGGCGGCCGGGGGCTGCGGCGCCGGCATCAACACCAGCCGCAGACTGCGGTTCATCGCCCGGCACATGGCATAGGTCAGGATGGACCCCGAGGCCGCGACCGTGGCCCCGCAGGCGATGAGCAGACGATTCTGAATGATGATGCCGCAGAAGGCAGCCGCCAGACCCGCCGTGGCATTGAGAAAGGAAATCAACACCGGCATGTCGGCGCCGCCAATCCGCAGCGCAAACACCACGCCCAGCGCCACCGCCACCAGGATCAGCGCCAGCGAACCGTAGAGTAAAGCCGGCGCCGCGGCTTGCAGCACCAGCGCGCCCAGCGCGAGGATGGCCACCAGCAGCGTCGTTTGAATTACGGCATGGCGGGGCAAGAGCACCGGCGTTTGACGTAACACGCCGGCCAACTTGCCACTGGCAATCAGGCTGCCGCTAAAGGTGGCCGCCCCGACAGTTATGCCCAGAAGCCCCGCCACCTGCCCCGTCACCGGCAGCGTCGCCCCAGCGCGGTTTAGTTCCACCAAGGAGGTCAGAAAAGCTGCGATGCCTCCCATCCCATGCTGAAAGGCAATCATCGCCGGCATCTGGATCATCTTGGTCCGCATTGCGACGACGACCCCGGCCGCGCCTCCGGCCAGCAAGGCCAGAATCACCACCGCTGGATCGCGCAGCGGATTGACCAGCAGCACCGCGATCAAGGCGCCCGCCAGGGCCAGCGCCGCGGCAAGATTCCCGGCCCGCGCCGTGCGGGGCGCGCGGAAGAGGGCGACCCCGAAGAGCAGGATCGCGATGATTCCGAAGTCCAGCAGCAGACGCCAATGGCTATTCATGATGGCGGCGGAACATCTTCAGCATGCGATCGGTGATGGTGAAACCGCCGATCGCGTTAAAGGCCGCGGTGGCAATCGCCAAAGCCCCGAGCACTTTTTCCAGTGGGTTGGTTTCGGCGCTAAATAGAAGGATGCCGCCGAGAATGGTCACCGCCGAAATGGCGTTGGTCATTGACATCAACGGTGTGTGCAGGCGCGTCGGGACCTTGGAAATGAGCAGATAACTCACCACAAACGCCCCCGCGAACACCGCCGCCATGAACAAAAACTGGCCCATACCTCTCTCCCGCGTTTACCGGGCCGTCGCCCCGCCTTCGCCCATGGCTTTCAGCGTTCCGGCGTGGAGCACCCGCCCTTGATGGGTAACCATGGAATGGCGCACGATCTCGTCCTCCAGATCAGGTTTCCCGGGGCCGTTCTTGAACAGGTTGCGGATGTAATTGAGCACGTTACGCGCATACAGCCAGCTCGCATGCACCGCCATGTAACCCGGGATGTTCCAGATCCCGACCAGATGCACCCCGTGCTTGACGGTTTCGGTGCCCGCCTCGGTGACGGCGCAATTGCCCCCCTGGTCAATGGCCACATCCACCACCACAGAGCCGGGTTTCATTTCCCGCAGCATTTCGTCAGTGATCAGCACCGGGGCCACCTCGCCCGGCACCAGCGCGCTGAGGATGGCGATGTCCGTTTCCCGCAACAGCGGCGTCAGCGCTTCCCGTTCTTTCATCAGCCACTCGGGCGGCAGCGCGCGGGCGTAGCCGCCCTGGCCGGTGGCCAAATCCGGGGGCGTCTCAAAGCCCACCACCTTGGCGCCCAGGCTGGTGGCCGACTTGCGCGCCTCCTCCCTGATATCCACTGCCGCGACCGTCCCGCCCAGGCGTTTGGCAGTGGCGACCGCCTGCAGACCCACGACGCCAATCCCGACGATCAGAAACCGCGCCGGCTTGATAGTCCCGATGGCGGTGCCGATCATCGGCACGAACTTGGCGTAGCGATTGGCCGCGATGAGCACCGATTTGTACCCCGTCACCGTGCTCATGGAGGTCAGCGCGTCCATCGGTTGCGCGCGCGAAATTCGCGGAATGTCATCCATCGTCAAGGCGGTGATTTGGCGCGCGGCGAGTTGTTTGACCATGGTGTGGTTGGGCTGTGCGGCCGGATGCAGAAACGACACCAACAGCGCCCCCGGCCGCATCATTTCCACCTCGTCCCGGCCGCTGGCGTGGTCGCGCCAGGGTTGCTTGACTTTTACGATGACTTCGGCGGCGCCATACAAGCTCGCCGCGTCCGGCGCCAGGCGCGCCCCGGCCTGCTGATATTCCTCATCGCTGACCAGCACGCCGGCGCCGGCGCCCGCCTGAACCAGCACGTCGAAGCCCAACTCACGGTAGGCGGCTACCGTCTCCGGCAGCGCGGCCACCCGCAGTTCGTTGTCTAAAATCTCTTTGGGAATTCCGAGGATCATCTGATGCCTTCTTAAATCGTGGCCCCTGAACTAACGGCCCGGGCTGCCCCGCCCCGGCCGCCACCGCGCCCGCCACTTGGGTCCGGCGGGGTGTCATTGCCGTCATACACTGCCATTCGCCGCCGATTAGTATCGCCCGCTTTGGCAAAGTCAATCCTTTTCAGGCCAGGTGCGTTTGATGGGTGGCCTCGGTGTTTCCGGGGTCTCGAAAAGGATTCGGTTGGCTGAAGTTTTTTGTGTCACGACTCTTTGAGAATGTCCCCTTTGGGACTCGCTAAAAATGTCCCCTTGGGGCGGCAGTTGCGGTAACCACTGCCGCCACGATGGGCACATTAACGATGAGTGCGAAAGAGCGGCGACGTGCCGTAATGATGGCGGGGGTGCAAGCGAGCGAACTCAACTTGGTGGGTGCCGCCGCCGTGCTGGGACTGAGCTACCGGCAGACCAAGCGGGTGTGGCGACGGTATCGGGCCGCCGGGGACGCGGGACTGGTGCATCGGTTGCGCGGCCGCCCCGGCCCGCGCCGCCAGGCGCCGGAGCTCCGCGCGCAGGTGCTGGCGCGGCATGCCGAGCGGTATGCGGACTTTGGGCCGACCTTGGCGGCGGAGGATCTGGCGCAGGAGGGGTGGCGGGTGGATCACGAGACGCTGCGGCGCTGGCTGCTGGCAGCGTCCCAAGAACCTGGCGCATCGAGACTGCAACGCTTGGCGGCAGTTCGGTGTAGTGATCTCGTTGGCCCACGTCTTCATGTATCAATGCTTCTGACTCCACTCTGCCAAAATTGGACTGACATCATCGAGCGTGAGGTAGAGTTTTCGCCA
>MWDV01000226.1 GCA_002070715.1 Verrucomicrobia bacterium ADurb.Bin118 | reverse complement strand
AGTCATGAGCGTCGTTTCAGGCCCGTTTTATCGAGGTAAAATCAATATTGGTTCAAATTTAACCGGACACTAGTGATGCCGAATATATTTCGGTCAATGCTTTGTATTCGGCCTGATGCGACCACGCAAACAACCAG
The DNA here is from genome assembly GCA_002070715.1 of Verrucomicrobia bacterium ADurb.Bin118. Classification (GTDB taxonomy): domain Bacteria; phylum Verrucomicrobiota; class Verrucomicrobiia; order Limisphaerales; family MWDV01; genus MWDV01. The sequence continues at coordinate 28,394 of MWDV01000226.1, read as the reverse complement.
ATTCTGCAATAAATCTGGCTCTGCCAAAATTCCGTCAGTTCTTCATGAAATGGAATCTTGGTCCAAATGGAGTCTTCCTCGGTTTCTGGATCATCAATGTTTGCCAGCGAACTAAATATCGTACCCAATGAATCTGTCGCCTCAAGCGGTACATGCGTTTCCTGATTGGAGTTGCGTAATTGCTGATAGGTAATCGTCATGGCCATGAGTTCACATTCCAAGGCAGCCGTTATGCCGTCGGCAAAATGTTGGTCGGCCCATGCCTGCTGAATTACGGCAAGTTCTTCATCCTGCCAATCGTCTCTCTGCAAGGCTTCCCAAGTATTTGCCCGGGCGATTGCACCGATGGCACCGCGAACCAGTTCGCTGATCCAAATTTTGTCCTCCGCCAGGAGCTTGGGAATTCGAATCTGGCACTGGAGTGCCGCTAGCGCATCTGCGCGGCGACCCTCGTGCAATGCCAGCGCAATCTCGGCTTGCAACCATTGGGCGAGTGATTTGGCTTTGGCGAGGTGGGGGATTTTTATTTTTGGTCCCGCCGCATAATCAATGGCATTCACGAACACTGGTTTTTGCATCGCCGTCCGAATTTCAGCCAACACCAAGGCGTTCGATTCCAGATCAACAGCAACCTGTTCCCAGCGATTGGTGACTTTGCCTTCCACCCACTCGCCATCCTTGAAGGACCAAGTTTCAACCCATTCCGGTTCGCGAAACCCAACAATGGCCCGTCCCGATGCCAGCAGTTTCATCAGTGGCGGCAGGCTGTGGACTATCACCTTTCCGGGTTGAATTTTCCCAATCGTAGCGATGATTGGTGCGGCGTCAGTATCCGGAGTCAGCCGGTTATTAATAAAATCCTGCGGGGATAATTTTTCGCCTTGGGCGATGAGTTCCTTTTTGTAGTTCGCCAGCGCGATTTGTCCGCGAAACCGCTCGAACAACAGGAACGCCACCCCCAGCAAAACGAGCGCGAGGAGCATCCGGACGCACCGTTTAAGTCGTCGCTTGGGCATGGCCGCAGCTTAACCGATCGCATTCTATCGGCAATGACAATTCAGGCCGGAGTTTGTAACCGTTGGCCCCGCTCGCAGGGCCAGCACCTGCCGGGCAATCCGCTCCGGGGATTCCTCCGGAGCCACGGCCACCCATTGGATTTGCATCTGCCGCCGGAACCACGTCATCTGTCGCTTGGCGAATTGGCGCGTGCGGGTTTTCACCAACGCCACTGTGGCGGGCAACGCGCGCTCGCCCCGCAGATGCTCGAGCACCTGCCGATACCCGATGGCCTGCCGCGCGGTGGGATTTTGCGCCAGGCCCTGCGCCAGCAGGCGGCGGGTTTCCTCCACCAAACCGTCGGCAAACATCTGGTCCACCCGCGCGTCAATGCGTTGCCGCAGATCATCCGGAGCGCGAGCCAAACCAAACGCCGCTGCCCCCCGCGCGGGTTCGGGGACAGCCTTCGCCAACGCTGGTGGACACCCATCCGATCGGGCGCGCCACGCGGCGCGCTGGACCGAAAACGGTTTGCCCGTCAACCGGATAACCTCCACGGCGCGGATGACCCGGCGCGGATTCCGCCGGTCAATGCGGGCGAAGGTGACGGGATCGTCCCGCTCAAGTTCGCGCAGCAAATCCGCCAGCGGCGTGGCTGCCAACTCGGCGCGGAGCGTGGCTGCGGCGGGCGGCGCCTCGCCCAATCCTTCGAGCCAGGCGCGGAAGTAAAGCCCCGTGCCGCCGCAGAGAATCGGCACTTTGCCGCGCGCTTGAATGGCGGCAACGGCGGCGTTGGCCCGCTTGACGAATTGGGCGGCGTCAAACGGCGTCGTGAGCGCCACCACGTCAGTCAAATGATGCGGCACGCGGGCGCGCTCGGCGGCCGTGGGTTTGGCCGTGCCAATGTCCAGCCCGCGATAAACCTGCATCGAATCCACCGAGATGATTTCGCCGTCGAGGATTTCCGCGAGCCGGAGGGCAACGGCGGACTTGCCCACGGCGGTGGGGCCCGCGATCAAGAGGGGGCGGGGATGACAGATGGCCCCGGGAGGATGGATTGCGCCCGTCATGGCCATCTTCAATCCGCCGTTCACGAGCGCCGCGGCGCATCCGTGCCGCGCGGGCGCAGGAGGAAGAACAACACGCATCCTCCCGCAAAGGCCGCGATGCTTACGAGATGCGCCGGGGTGAGTCCGGCGCGCAGATGTTCCGCCGGATAATCGCCCCGGAACAATTCCACGAACGACCGCGTCAAGGCGTAGCCGAGGAGATAAAATGAAAAAATCTGGCCATCGAACTTGCGGCGTTTGAACCACCACGCCAGCACGGCGAACAACCCCAGACTCAGCAGCGAATCGTAAATCTGCGTGGGATGCACTGGAAACGTGGGCGCGCCCACGGCGTTGTCTTCGGGAAACCGGATCGCCCAGGGCAAATCACAGGCGCGCCCGTAACAACAACCGTTCATCAGACAGCCGAGCCGGCCGAAGACGTAGCCCAGTGCGATCCCGGGCGCGAGCACGTCCGCCACGCGCCAGAGGGGCAGCCGTTTCCAATGCGTGTAAAGCCAGCAGGCCAGCGCCGCCCCCACCAAGCCGCCGTAATAAACCAGACCGCCGTGGTGGATCATGAAAATCTCGCGCAGTGGTTGTCCCGCGAACTGTTCGCGCCAGTAGGAAATCACGTAAAGCGTCCGGGCTCCGAGCAAGGCGCCAATGATGAGCCACGGCCCCAAATCCGCGATCTTCTCGCCGGGAATACCCACCCGGGGCGCGCGCCGGCTGGCGTTCCACAACCCGAGCAGGAAACCGAGGGCCACGAGGACGCCATACCAATGCAAGGTCAGCGGGCCGAGTTTGAGCGCGATCGAATGCACCGGGGAAAGGTAGAAAGGCCGGGGCGGATGGGAAGAAAAAACCACCCCGGATCATCCCGGAAAAATCAATGGAGACCGTTCGCCAGCGTCCTGCGCAGGGATGTCGTTCGCTCACGCGAAGGCTTTGGGGACCACCTCCGGCGGACCGACGCGACGCTCGTAATCCAGGATCACACGAATCGCCTCGTCCACGTCGTCCGTGACGGTGAACAGGTCCAGGTCGCCGGGACTGATGAATTGGTTTTGATCCTGCATCTGTTGGCGCAACCACGCGAGCAAACCGCGCCAGAATTTGCGGCCGAAAAGAATCAGCGGAAACCGCGGGATGCGCTCGGTCTGCACCAGCGTGGAAATCTCGGCAAACTCGTCCAACGTGCCAAAACCCCCGGGCATGAACACGAAGCCGCAACTGTATTTCACGAAGCAAACCTTGCGCGAAAAGAAGTAGTGAAAGTGCAACGGGACATTGGCATAGCGGTTGCCCGCCTGTTCATGCGGCAGGGCAATGTTCAGCCCCACCGACCGGCCCCGGGCCTGGGCGGCGCCTTGGTTGGCGGCTTCCATAATCCCCGGGCCGCCGCCGGTGATCACGGCGAACTTGTGTTTGGCCAGCTCCCGGCCCAGCGTCACTGCAGCGTGGTAATACGGATCGCTCCGTTTCATGCGCGCCGAACCAAACACCGTCACCGCCGGCCCCACCCGCGACATGATTTCAAACGAATCCACAAACTCCGCCATAATGCGGAAGATGCGCCACGGGTCCTCCTTGATGAAATACTGACCTTGATGATTCATGGCCCGGAGTATAACGGGCGCGCGAAAGCAGACAATCCACAAGTGACGCCTTCGCCGCTGGGGACCGCGTCCGTGTGCTTACGGTGAATCGGATCGGCAGGCCGGATTGGAGGCGCGGGCAACTCAACTTTCCGGTTCTCATTCGGGCGTAACCGCGCTATCGTCCCGGCATGGCGTTGGTGCGAATCCTTGTTGACGGTTACAGCCTGCTCCACAACTGGCCGGAGTTGGCGCCGGATCAACCGCGCCATTCCGCGGCGGCGCGCGACGCCCTCATCCAGCAACTCACCCATTACCAGGACGCGGTCGGCACGCCGATCACGATTTTCTTCGATGGCACGGGCCGGCGCGGGCCCGCGTCGCCTCCCGAGGGCCCGTCCACGGTCGAGGTGCTATATTCGCGAGCCGGGCAAACGGCGGACCAGATGATCGAACGCGCGGCGCACCGGTTCGCCGCCTGGGGAGAGGTGCTGGCGGTCACAGACGATTACGCCGAACGCGACACGGTGATTGCGCTGGGCGGGTTCGCCACGCCGTGCCGCGATTTCATTCATCAAGTGAACGCCGCCCGCAGGGAACAAACCGAAGCGGTCGCCGGACACAATCGGCGGGAACGCCATCGTTATCATCGTCACCGGTCAATCTGAAAACTGTCCATGGATTCATTGGAGAAAAAAATCATGGCCCTCCTCCGGTATTTCGGATGGGGCCGCCTCACGCTCGCGGGGTTGTGTTTGACGTTGGGCGGGTCGTTGCCCGCCGCACCCGCACCTACGACCGCGCTGCCTCCAGGGCGGTTTCTGTTGCTCATGGACACTTCGTTTTCCATGCGCGCCCGGGCGGACGGCGTCGCGCAAACCCTCGAATCCCTGCTGGCCGCCGATCTCGACGACCGGTTGCGCCCCGGCGATACGATGGGGATGTGGACGTTCAACCAACAGGTTTACCACGGGCGTTTCCCGTTGCAGACCTGGTCGCCTGCGCAACGCGACGCCGTGACCGCGCGCGTGCTGGAGTTCATCCGTGAGCAGCGGTACGAAAACAAGGCGGACCTGGACCAAGTGATAACCCGCGTGCTGCCGCTGGTGCGGGATTCCGAGTTGATCACGATCATTCTGTTGACGGACGGGAGCACCCCGGTGCACGGCACCCCGTTTGATGAAAACATCAACAACAGCTTTCAAACATTGCGCCGTGAACAGCGCCGGGCCCGCATGCCGTTCGTCGTCATCCTGCGCGCGGAAAACGGGCACTTCGTCAATCATGTTGTCGGCCAACCTCCTTGGCGTTTTTCCATTCCTTTGCTGCCCCGGGAAGAAGCGGCATTGGCGTCGGCAACAACGCCAGAAGCACCGTCGCCACAACCAGCACCGCACCCAACACCACCCGCCAAGACGGCCCCTGCAGTGGCTCAACCCATCCCGGCCTCCCCGACCGAGCCGGTGATCGCTTCCACGCCGCATCCGCCGCCCACCGAATCGGTCGCCCAACCGATCGAACGGCCCGAACCGGTCGAACCCCCGGAACGACCCAAACCGCCAGAGCAACTGGCACCGCGTGAATCCGCAGCCACCCCACCGCCAGCAAAGCCGACGGTTACTCCGGAAACACCCGCCACTCCAACCGCGCCGGTTGCCACCGTGACGCCCGCCCCGCAAAAGCCGGAAGCAAGTCCTTCGTCGGTCCCTCCTCCGGCGGAGCCTCCGGCTGTCATTACCGAAACCCGACCAACCGAGCCCCCCCCCACCGTCACCCCTCCGCCGCCGGTGGTTGGGGATGTACCTCCTTTATTGCCAGTTCCACCTCCGGCCTCACCGGCCGCCGCCGATGTCGCGCCCCCGCGTGAAGCACCCCCCGTGGCGCTGGAACCGGTAAAAGTGGAACCGCCGGACTCGACAACCCAGCCGGCAACACAACCGGTTATTCAGCGTCCGCCCGAGATCGAAAGCATCCCGGCGGTTGGCGCGACAGCCGACTTGAACGTCCCACCGGCAAAACCGCCTGCCGCTCACACGGAAACCGCGCTTCCGACAACCGACCAACCGCCTCCCGAATCGCCTGCCGTCCCTCCGCCTTCCGGTCCAGAGGAGCCAACCCAAGCAGTTCCGTCCTCGGTTGATTTGCCGGTACAAAGCGCGGTGGCGACCCCGGCGCCGCCGCCGATGCGCGGCGTCACGTTGCTGATTCTCGGCCTGCTCTTGCTGGGGGTGGCCGCGGTTTTGTTGATTGTGTTGCTGCGCCGCGCGCGGGCCCCTTCGACCGGAAGCCTCATCACCCAATCCTTCAGCCGCGACCGCGACCGATCCTGACCCGGAACCGGCGTTGCACAGGCCGGCAGGGCGTGCTATTTCATGCCTAGCCGAACCTGCGGAATGCTTATGAAAAAGATTTTAATTGGAATTGTGATCATCGGAGTCGTGCTGATTATCGGCGCGATCGTGGCGGTGTCGTTGTTTCTGGACAACGCCCTCAAGAAAGGCGTGGAAACCCTCGGCCCGCAAGTGACGCGGGTGGGCGTGAAACTGGACGGGGTGAACCTGTCGTTGTTGTCCGGGTCAGGCAGCATCAAAGGTCTCGTGGTGGCGAATCCCGAGGGCTACAAAACCCCGAACGCCATCAGCGTGGGCCGGGCCAGCGTTTCGTTGAGTCCCAGCTCTTTGTTGTCGGATAAAGTGATCATCAAATCCATCCGGGTGGAAGCGCCGGAGATCACGTATGAATTGGGCTCGGGCGGCAACAATCTCAGCCAGATTCTGGCGAATGTGGAAGCGGCCATCGGGGGCCGCGGAACGGGCGATAAACCCGCATCTTCCGAAGCCGGGACCGGCAAGAAATTACAGGTGAACGAATTCATCATCACCGGCGCCAAAGTACGGGTGGGCGCGACGGTCCTGGGAGGCACGGCGCCGATCCCGCTGCCGGACATTCGGCTGGACAATCTCGGCACCGGCCCGGACGGGATCACTCCCGCCGACTTGATGCAGCAGGTGCTGAAGGCGCTCACCGACAGCACGATGCAGGCGGTTTCCGGTGCCTTGAAGAACCTGGGACAGGACGCAATCGGGGCGGCCACCAAAGAGGTGGGCAAAAAGGCGGCCGGCGCCGTCAGCGATGCCGCCAAAGGCATCACCGACCTTTTCAAGAAGAAAAAGGATTAACCGGGTTGACGCGTGATGGCTTCGACACCGCACGACCTTGGCCCGCGGTGACGCAGCCGATTCTTTTGTTCCAGTTGGGTTAGCAACGATATTGGCGATCGTATGTCCTCTGCTCCCGGCACCGGTCCCGCTCCGTTGATCACGGTGGTCATTCCCGCATATAACTACGCGGCGACACTCGCGCGGGCGGTCAATTCCGTGATTCCCCAACTTGACGAAGGCAGGGCGGAACTCACCGTCATTGACGACGGATCAACCGATGCAACGCCGCAGGTGATCACCGCCTTGCAAGCCCAACACCCAGGCCGGTTTCGGGCGTTGCACAAGGCCAATGGCGGTTTATCGCTGGTCCGGAATCTCGGGATTGCCGAAGCCCGGGGGGATTACCTGATATTTCCTGACGCCGACGATGCCCTGCTACCGGGCGCACTGGCCGCTTTCGCGGCGCATATCCAGGCGCAGCCGGAGACGAAAATGATCATTGGCGGCCACGACGCCCTCGAGCCGAGTGGACGGCGCCGCACTTATTTGCCCGGCCCGCTGCCGTCGCGCCCGTTTGACCGAGTGAAAGCCTACTTGCTGGACAAAAGCATCCGACTGGTCCCCGGGGCCTGTGTCCTGCACCGGCAGGTGTTTGCACGCGGTTTCTATCCGGAGCGGTTCCGGAGTGCGGAAGATATTCCGGTTTTCACCCAGGTCCTCGCAAATTATCCCTGCACCCAACTCGCCCGTTCGGTGGTGCTCATGTACAAGCACCCCGATAGTTTGCGACATCAATTCGACCACGCCCAGGCCGGAGGACTGGCGTTGGTGGACGAAGTGTTTTCCCCCCAACGGCTGGACGCGAATTTCCAGCCGCTGAAATCCGCCTTCTACGTGCAACGGTGTCTATCGCTGTTCCGCAGCGCTTATTTGGCGGGGGAGAAGGCGGCGGCCCGCGCCTACTTCCGGCAGGCGTTCACTCGGGATTGGCGGGTGCTTTTCAAAACTTCGTATTCGCGCAAGGCGTTGCGTCTGTGGTTGCAGCCTTCCGGTCAGCCTCCAAAAAATTGACCAGCGGCGCATAAGTGGGATGGGGTTGGATCGAATACTCAAACACCCCCCGGATCTTGTGATAAGCGTTTTCCCGCAACACAACTTGGGTGCCCACCAGCAAGCACCCCAGGCAAACATGCAACCGGTCGGTCTCCACCACCTTGTACCAGGAGAGGGCTTTCAGCAGCCACCGGGCGGAAAATAGATTCAGCGCGCGCGTGCGGGTCCCGAATCGGGCGATGGTGGATATGTCATTGATTGGCTTTGCGCAGCCTGGGAGGCGCGATTCACGATCCGTTCGCAAGGCAACCAGCGAGGAGGTGAGCCGCGAGCGGAGATAATGATACGCCAGTTGAAGCATTTTTCGGGAATGCTTGACGCTCAACTGCGGACGCGAGAGCGGCTGGTTCAGCAGGTCGGGATCGGTGGCGAAAGCCAGGTCGTGATCTCGCAACACGCGGCACTGGAGGCCGAGAGACTGGGCATAGTCATAACTGTATGACTCCCGCAAAAACAGCACGTCCTGGGGACGCAATAAGGAGAGAATCTCCTGGCGCCCGGCAATGGATTGCGGCATCAGCATCAGCGGAAAATTGAATTGCGTCAAATGCCGGAGCAGATCGCTCCCCGCGCGCCAATAGGGAACGATGGTTCCCCCGCCGGACAGAATCAAGAGATCTTCCCGGTTTATGGAGGCATAATCGAAGTCGTCGCCGATCTCCGTGTAGGGCAGGCCAACTCTTGCGGCCAATGAATAAAAACCCACATTGATGAGGGCGTCGCCGGCATTGCCCGCATTGGGGCGAAAGTAAATTTTCCGGTGCCGGGTTCGCGCCCGTTGCAGTTGCTCGACCACGGTGGACATTGGGCAACCTCAGCGTTTTCCCAACACCCGAAAGAGCCTTTTGCGCAGGGATCGCCGTAATTTTCTGCGGGTCTTGCGGGCGCGTCCGATCAGCCAGTTGGTAAAATCCGACCGATTCAGAGCGTGCGACCAGGCTTGATAGACCGGGGTTGATTGCAATCTGTTTTCATCCATCAACCGGATGTTTTCCCGGGCCCGCCGGCGTTCGGGACCGTCGGGCAGCAAGAGGGCGCGAATGTTTTGGGGATCAATCGAACTCGGAAAAGTCTTGATCGCGGAAAGCGCCCCAAGGGCATACAGACTGGTCATGGTGCGAAGGCACTTTTCGCACCGGCCGCAATTGTACGCCCCCAGAGCCCACTCGCAACAAACTCGAAGATGCGCCTGCACCAGCGGGTGATCGCAGATCGCTTGGACCTTCTGCGTCCGAAACGCTTCGCACCCGTCATGGATAAACTGCAAGGCTTCATCCGAAAAAAGCGGATCCAGTTCGGGATGCGATCCCCAAGGTCTCATCTCCTCCCATGGCAGACTGGCCGCGATATAAATTTTATCCAAGGTCCCCGCGAGGAGCCGCCCCGCCGCGCCGAGGGCCAGACCATGCCCGTGCAACCGCCAGTCGCCAAAAGGGAGAAACCATTCCCGGCTGTCCGTTTCGATTTCCACAAAGCGAACCCCTGTCTGGGCGGCGATGGCCGCTCCCATGGCGCTGATGGCCTGCCGCCGCGGCCCATCGTTCAAGTCCAAATCATAGCCATGCACATAGATCAAGTCGGTGATCTCCCGCTGATGCTTCAGGAAGGTGTAAAATGAATCCACCCCCCCGGTGAAAAAACAACCTACCCGTCCCGTCCCCTTCGTCCCGGCTTGAGCGGTGTGGGCGCAGTCAATGTGGAGCGGATGATAATCCGGATGCCAGGTGGTAAAAACCTTTGAGAACGCTTCCAGGTTCTTGATCAACGTGGCGGAAACTGGCTGCGTCAGGGTAAGCCGCTGGTTTTGGTGCATGGCCGGCAGCACGTTCAATAGCAGCGCCGACTCAAGGTTCGGTTGTAGGGAAACGGTTTGGCTGGTGAAATACGCCGTGACGCACCGGGTGGGCGCGCTTAGATCAAACCACAGGGTATCCCCGTTTTTCGACGGCGTCACAGGGGTGATGGCCGGTGTTTCCGATGTGGGCATAGATAACAAAGTTAGCGCAGAATCCAGGTTGTGCAGCCTTTCCGGTTATTCCAGCAGATTTTTCATCGCACCATATACCGTGGTTGACGCAGCGGTGGGTTTCGCATCACCCCCCCGAACCAAGCTCCCCACAGGTTTGTTTCAGCGACGTTCCCCATCCTTACCCTGATGGCGATCCTGTTGCCGCTTCCTTGCGGCAGGGTGGTCAATGCCATCGAACAGACGGGTGATCCCATACAGTTTTGGGCCTCAGGCTTTACCGGGGTTTTTCCCAATCCGTTTTTGCCAGGACCGTCGTAATTTCCTTCCGGTCTTCCGGGTGCGCTCGAGCACCCAGTTGACAAAATCAGACCGATTCAGCGCATGCTTCCACGCCTGGTAAACCGGGGTTGATTGCAGGCCGTTTTCATTCATCAATTCAATGTTTTCCCGGGCGAATTTGCGGGAAGATTCCCGGCGAAGCACCAGCGCCCGAATCCGTTCGGGATCAATTGGCGCCGAAAAGGTTGTCACTGCGGAGAGAGCGCCCACCGCATACAAACTGGTCATTGTCCGGAGACATTTTTCACAGCGGCCACAGTTGTACGCCCCCTCGACCCGCTCCCAGCAAACCCGCAAGTGAGCCCGGGCAACGGGATGACTGCTGATCGCTTGAATCTTCCGGACCCGGGTGGCCTCACAACCATCATGAACGAACTGCAGCGCTTCATCCGAAAAAAGCGGATCAGTGGCCGGGTGCGATCCCCAAGGCATCAAATCCGCCTGTGCAAAACTTGAGGGGATATAGATTTTATCCAGCACGCCGACGAGCAGCCGCCCCACCGTCCCCAACGCGAAGCCATGACCATGGAATCCCCAGTGCCCAAACGCACGAAATAATTTCCGGCTGTCCGTCTCGACTTCGATGAAGCGGATTCCCGTCTGCGTGGCGATGGACTGACCCATGGCGCTGATGGCTTGTCGCCGGGGCCAATCATCGAGATCCACATCAAAGCCATGCACGTAAATCAAATCCGTGATCTCCCGCTGGTGCTTGAGAAAGGTATAAAATGAATCCACGCCCCCGGTAAAAAAACAACCAACGCGCCCGACACCCGCCGTCGTGGCGGCATAGGTGTTTGGGCTGTGGATGCGGGCCGGGTGGTACTCCCGATACCACGAAGAAAAAATCTTTGAGAGCGCGTCCAGGTTTTTGATAAAACTATCCGAGACCGGCTGATCCAGTTCAAGCCGCCGGTTCTGTCGCATGGCCGGTAGTAACGCCAACAGCACCGCCGACTCAAGGTTCGGATGAAGGGGAATGGTTTCGCAGGCAAAATATGGGGTGAACCGCCGCGGATGGATGTTAACATCAAACCGCACCATCCCGTCCTTGATGAACGGCATCTCGAGCGTGATGGGTAATGATTCAGATGACGGCATTCTACCTGCAGTGCAGCTTGATTCGATGAATCGCGATTTCCCGGTCGCGATTGTATGCACACTTTTACCGGGCACAATGCACAACGATAAGCACAATGGCAAATCCCGATTACGTCGTCGGGAGAATATCGGTGCTGTTTCATTTGTCCCGGGAGACGGCCACTGTGCCGCAACCCGCTTAACCCAGAAATCAGGCGGCGGATTACGCAAGCTGGCGGGATTATTACCGATCCCGGGAGTCCGATAATCATTCTGATGCAACTGGCCTTTTGCCTGTACAAATACTTTCCCTATGGCGGCCTGCAGCGTGATTTTCTGCGCATCGCACTGGTCTGCCAGGCGCGGGGGCACGCGATTCGGGTCTATACGCTGGATTGGCAGGGCGAGTTGCCGGCGGGTGTAGCGGTGGTGCGGGTGCCGGTACGCGCGTGGAGCAACCCTCGTCGCTACGCAAAATACACGCGCTGGGTGCAAGCGGACCTGGTTCGTCGGCCAGTCAATGGGGTCGTCGGCTTCAACAAGATGCCCGGCTTGGACATCTACTACGCCGCCGATCCCTGCTTTGAACACAAAGCGCGCAGACTGAAAAACCCGCTCTATCGCTGGACCGCGCGCTATCGCCACTTTGCCGCCTACGAACGGGCCGTCTTCGGTCCCGAACAAAAAACCAAAATCCTCATAATCTCGCCGGCGCAACAACCTCAGTTCGTCCAATACTACGGAACTCCGGCGGAACGTTTCCACCTGTTGCCCCCAGGGATCATGGCTGATCGTCGGGCCCCCAACAACGCCGACGAAATTCGCGCCGGCTTTCGTTCCGAATTTGGATTGGCCGGGGACGACCGGCTTTTGGTGCAAATCGGTTCCGGGTTCAAAACCAAGGGCGTGGACCGCAGTCTGAAGGCCCTGGCCGCCCTGCCGGATGCACTCAAACAACGCTGCCGCCTGATGGTGATCGGCCAGGACAACCCCCGCTCTTTTATTCGACTGGCCGCCCGGTTGGGACTGGCGGACCGGGTTAAATTCTTCAGCGGTCGCAACGACATCCCGCGCTTTCTGCTCGGCGCCGATCTGTTGATCCACCCCGCTTACAGTGAGAACACCGGCACCGTGCTGCTCGAAGCCATCGTGGCGGGCCTGCCGGTATTGACCACGGCGGTGTGCGGTTATGCGCGCTACATCGAAGACGCCGATGCCGGTTGGGTGGTGCCCGAACCGTTCGCGCAAGCGCGCTTGAATTCCCTGCTTCAGAACATGCTTGCCGATGACGCGGGGCGGCGACGCTGGCGGGCCAACGGTTTGGCTTTCGCTGACCGGGCCGATATTTATAGTCTTCACGAGCGCGCGGCAGATTTCATTTTGCAACATTGCGCGGCGGGACCACCAACATGAGCCGGCAATTCTTGGATGAACCTTTTCGCAGCCTGTGGCGGGACCGCGATCCCCATGCTGCGGTTGAAACTTTGCGGGGCGAGGTGTTCCGCGAACGCGAAGGGCGTTGCACGATGCGCACGGAGGTCTGTGGCCGTCCCTATTTCGTCAAGATTTATCGCGGAATTGGCTGGCGGGAAATCTTCAAAAATCTGCTCACGCTGCGTCTGCCGGTCCTCGGAGCGCGCAATGAATGGGCGGCCATCAAACGCCTGAACCAGTTGGGGGTGGCGACCATGCGGGCCGTGGCCTACGGCAAGCGGGGTTGGAATCCAGCCCGGCAACACTCCTTTCTCATCACCGAAGCGCTTACCCCCAGCATCAGCTTGGAAGAATACTGCCAGAGGTGGCCGCAATGCCCGCCGGCGCCCGCGCTCAAATACGCCCTGATCCGGCGGGTGGCCGACATGGCGCGGCGTCTGCACGAAGGCGGCGTGAATCATCGCGATTTTTATCTTGGCCATTTCCTGCTGCATACCGATACCCCTCCGACGCCGGACGCGCTGCGGGTGTCATTGATTGACCTGCACCGCGCCCAAATCCGCCGGCGGACACCAGCCCGCTGGCGCCACAAAGACCTGGCTGGTTTGTATTTCTCCGCGATGGATATCGGCCTGACCCGTCGTGACTGGTTGCGTTTTCTGCGCGTTTACTTCCCCACTCCATTGCGGACCACGCTGACACGCGAGCGGCGCCGTTTGCGGGCCCTCGGGCGCCAGGCAGCTCGGCTCAAACTGCGCTATGTCCGCAAATTTGCTCCACCACCAAGGCAACCCCAATAACCGGCTGACGCCGACCACCCAGCCGACGGGACAAACCCAAATCGCAAAGCCGCGTGTCCATCACTAAGGCAAGTCTGCCTTGGACTGGGACAGCAGCAAAAGGTGGAGGCCATGCGCATGCATGCAAATGGCAGGAGAATCGGCGATGAGGTGACGCAGACGATCCGGGCATACGATCTGCTAAGGAGAAGCCATGCAAACGACACCGCATCTTTCTGACCAAGAGGTGGCGTTGCCCTCCGCCCGCGTCACTCTTAGATTCGGGCACAAAGTCCCACCTTGACTCCGCTGGTATGCGCACAAGCTTGCTTGGGCGTTCTTCTGAACTTGGGTTTGGTTGCTGGCGGCCGACGAAAGTCGGCCGCCAGTTTTTCAATCCGGAACCCCGGAGAGCCGGGGGACTGACCAATCACCCATCCGCGCCGGGACTGGGTTGAAATACCAGAACGCCCAAGGGGGGCAAGGTGAATTCCGCCGAACAGGGTTGTCCATGCCAGGGCACCGGCTCCGCCGCCACTCCGCCGAGATTCCCCACGCCGCTGCCACCATATTCCGTGGCGTCCGTATTCAACCGTTCCCGCCAAAAACCTCCGTGCGGCAATCCGATTCGATAGCAGGAACGCGGCACCGGAGTCAGATTCAGAATGACAACCCGTTCCCCGCCCGGATCAAGCGCCCGACGCACGAACGACAACACGCTGCTTTCGCTATCGGCGCAATCAATCCATTGAAATCCCCGGCTGTCGTAATCCCCTTCCCAAAGGGCGGGCGACTCCCGGTAAAGCCGGTTGAGGTCGGCCACCAATTGCTGAGTGCCGCGCGAATAAGTGTCGGTGTCCAACAACGCCCAATCCAACGCCGCATTGGCGTCCCATTCGCCGCGCTGGCCAAACTCCCCGCCCATGAAGAGCAGCGGTTTGCCGGGGAAAAGCCATTGATACGCCAGCAGACAGCGCAGATTGGCAAAACGCTGCCAGTCGTCCCCCGGCATTTTGCCGAGGAGCGATCCCTTGCCATGCACCACTTCATCATGCGAAAGCGGCAGGATGAAGTTCTCGTGGTATTGATAGAGCATGGCAAAGGTCAGGTCGTTCTGATGGTATTGGCGGTAAATGGGATCCCGCTGGAAATAGCCCAAGGTGTCGTGCATCCAGCCCATGTTCCACTTGAACGAGAATCCCAGCCCGCCCAGATACGGCGGACGCGTGACCTGCGGCCAGGCAGTGGATTCTTCGGCGATGGTGACGACGCCCGGAAATTCCGTATGCACCAAATGATTGAACTGTTTGAGAAACTCGATGGCTTCGAGATTTTCCCGGCCGCCATGCCGGTTGGGCACCCATTCCCCCTCCCGCCGTGAATAATCCAGATACAACATGGAAGCCACCGCGTCCACGCGCAGGCCGTCCACATGAAAACGGTCACACCAGAAAAGCGCGTTGGCGATGAGGAAATTGCACACCTCCCGCCGGCCAAAATTAAACACCAACGTGCCCCAGTCCGGGTGCGCCCCCTGCCGCGGATCTTCATGTTCGTAAAGCGCGGTGCCGTCGAACCGGGCCAGCGCCCAATCGTCCCGCGGAAAATGCGCCGGCACCCAGTCCACGATCACGCCAATCCCCGCCGTGTGCAGTTCATTGACGAGGTATTGAAAATCCTCCGGTGTTCCGTACCGGCTGGTGGGCGCGTAAAAGCCGGTGACCTGATAGCCCCAACTCGGGTAATACGCGTGCTCGGCCACGGGTAGAAACTCCACATGCGTAAAACCCAGCTTCCGCACATAATCAATCAACGGTCCGGCCAGCTCGCGGTAGCTAAAAGATTCCGCGACCGATCGCTTGCGCCACGATCCAAGATGCACTTCGTAGATGCTCAGGGGCGATTTCAACGGATCGCGCGCGCGCCGTTGCGCCAGCCACGCCGCATCGCTCCAGGCAAACGGCGGCGCGGACCAAACGAGCGCCGCGTTCTTGGGCGCCGTTTCAAAAAAGAAACCATACGGATCGGTCTTCAAAGCCAGGGCGCCGTACAGATCCCGAATTTCAAATTTGTAATGCGCACCGGGCCGGATGCCGGGAATGAAAATTTCCCACACCCCGGACGCGCCCAAACGACGCAGCGGATGCCGGCGGCCATCCCAGCCGTTGAAATCGCCCACCACGCTCACCCGTTGCGCGTTCGGCGCCCACACCGCGAAGCTCACGCCCGTCACGCCGTCCAGTTCCCGGCAATGCGCGCCCAGTTTCTCGTAAATACGCCGCTCGTCGCCCTTGCCGAAAAGAAAGAGGTCGTGCTCCCCCAACGTGGGGAGAAACGAATAAGGATCGCGCGTCCGGGATGTCTGTCCGTTGGCATCGGTGACCACCAGATCGTAGGCGTAAACACGCGCAACGGCGCGGCTGATTCCCTCGAACAAACCCGCTGCGGACACCCGCTCAAGGGTGAAGCTCGGCAATTTCTTTTCATGCGTCGGGTGAATCGCTATTCGAGTCGCCCCGGGCACCAACGCCCGCACAACGACGCCCGAACCGTCGCCCAAGGGGTGCATCCCCAACAGTTCGTGGGGGGTGGCGTGGCGGAACTCCACCAGACTCCGCAGTTCATCCGGGGACAAAATCATGCCGGGACTCTAGCAAAGCGCGGACGGAAGGAAAGCGCATCGTGCGCCGGGCAATCAAGCAGCGCCGGGGGCAGGTTGCGCCTCTCAACGCCGCCGGCGCCGACCGGGCGCGAAGTGATAGCCCCCATGCACCCGCACCGCGCGCACACCCCCGGTATAACCGCTGGATTGGCCGGGTTTGGCCTCTTCAAACAGGGCTGTGTAGCGGTAATCGAAGTGCTCCAGTTTCACCCGTGGAATTTTCTGGCTGATAAACCGTTCGATGGCCTGAACGTGTTTCGCATCCTCGGCAATCATCAACGTAAACGCGTCACCCCGGGCCTCGGCACGGCCGGTGCGGCCAATGCGATGCACGTAATCCTCGGCGTGTTGCGGCACATCATAGTTGATGACGTGGCTCACGTCCTCGATGTCCAGCCCGCGACTGGCGATATCCGTGGCCACCAGCACCTCATACCGTCCGTCGCGAAAACCGCGCAAGGCCCGCTCGCGTTCGCCCTGGGTGCGGTTGGAGTGCAACACGGCCACCGCGTGTTGGTTGCGCTTGAGCAGTTGCGCCACGCGGTCTGCCCCGTGTTTCGTGCGGCAAAAAACGATCACCGATTCATAATTCACCCGCTCCAGCAACGCCAGCAGGAGATCGGTTTTCTGCGCGCTGGACACCGGATAAATGACGTGCTTGACGGTTTCCGCCGGACTGCGGCGCGCGCCGATTTCAATGGTCTGCGGGGTTTTCATCGCCCAACGAATGAGCGTTTCAATCTCGGGCGGAATGGTGGCGGAAAACAACAGCGTCTGCCGCCGGCGCGGACAGCGGTCCACAATGCGTTTCACATCGGGCAGAAACCCCATGTCGAGCATCCGGTCGGCTTCATCCAGCACGAGGTGCTGAACCAAGTTGAGTTTGCAGGTGCCGCGCTCCAAATGATCCAACAACCGGCCCGGCGTGGCCACCAGGACGTCCACCCCGTGTTTCAGCGCGTCCATCTGCCGGCCGTATCCCACGCCGCCGAACACCACCGCCACGCGCAGATCCGTAAACCGCGCAAAATCGCGGAGGGCGGTTTCCACTTGGGCAGCCAGTTCGCGGGTCGGTTCCAGGATCAAAAAACGCGGCCCGGGCGCGTGGCGTTCCAGCTTTTGGAGCACCGGCAGGCCAAAGGCGGCGGTTTTGCCGGTGCCGGTCTGGGCGCTGCCGATGACGTCGCGCCCCTCCAAGATGAGCGGGATGGCACGCCATTGGATGGGCGTCGGGTCCACGTAACCCATCGCCTTCACGCCTTCGAGCATCGCGGACGAAAGACCCAGTTTGGAGAATGTCATGGCCCAGTATGGAATCCCGCCGCACAAAAGTCGAATCCGGAAATAACCGTTTTTAACCCACTCCCCGCCAGCCGGGCCGCGCCCCCCCAATCGTCTCGCAACGGCACTGCCTTCCGTCCCCTGAATCGGGAAGCCGCATACAGCGATGTCACGCGGACCCTGATATTCGACGGGAAACTCAAAAATCACCCCTTATTTCCCACAACAGACCCGCCGATTTTTTGGAGCCTACCCCTGTAAATGTCCCACCCCATCCTTGATAATCCGAGCATGAAAACACGGGCAGGCTCGGCTGGTTGGCTGCTCGGGCATAGCAAACCGTTTGCCCGAAGGCCGACCCGGCAGCCAATCCATGATGACAGGATTTGCATACAAGCTTGTGAGCCAAAACCGGACGCGTTATCATTTTCCACGCCAACTTTTCGCAGCGTGCCGAATGGTGGTTTCATGAGAGATCCGATAGCAACTGCCCCCGGGCTGAACAGCGCCCCCGATTCTGAGCGGTGGCCTGAGGTGTCCATTCCGCCGTGCGCGTGCCACGGTCAACCGGGCGTCAATTTCCCCCATTCTTTTATTCAAAGTCCCTGATATGAAACCGTATCCGATTCAATTGGAAATCTCCGGCCCAACGGCCATGTGGACGCGGCCGGACACCGGTTCCTCCCCCGTATCGTATGTCGCCCCCACGTTCAGCGCGGTGAAAGGCATTTTTGAGTCCGTGCTGCGCTGGAAATCAGTGAATGTGCGCCCTACCAAAGTTGAAATTTGCGCGCCGGTGCAATTTCATCGTTACACCACGAATTACGGCGGACCGCTCCGAGCCAGCGACGCGATGAAAAAGGGTGCATCGTTTCAGTTTTACGCGGTGGTCTTGGTGAACGTTTGCTATCGGCTCTACGCGCGGGCCGAGTTTGCCGGGCATCACGACGGCACCACCTGGCCACCCCACGCCTATCATGACGTTTTCAATCGTGCCTTGGATCGCGGACAATGGTTTTACACGCCGTGCCTCGGCTGGAAAGAATTCGCGCCGGACTACATCGGCCCGTTCCGTCCGGAGACACGCGTCTGCGAAACCGAGAATCACGAACTGCCCACCATGCTGAAAATGGTGTTTGATCAAATGCAAAACGGCCAAATTAAGCCGTCATTCTATAACCAACGCAATCATCCCGGCCTGCGCATCGAGAAAGGAGTCCTCACCTATGCTTAACGAACTTTCACAAGTGGCGGACTCGCTGAAGCGGCTTGGGACGGTGGCCCCGTCGCGTCATCCCCGAATCAACCCGATGGGGAAGAACCGAGATTTGCTTGTCGTATCGTTGGACGACGCTGGCAATCCTTCCCGCATTGAGGTTCTGCCGGGCGAAACAGCCGCAAACCTGTTCCGCGTCGAACACGGCTCTGCCGGGTCGAGTTTCCCTGGATTCAACATCCCGACGCCACTCCGCCGATTCGCTGAGGCTTCGGCAGGCTCACTCAAGCCAGCCATTGAGAAACTGGTCGCACTGGAGAAAAGCAAGCATTCCAGCGCGGCAGAACTTACAGAGGGATTGCGCCAGCTCCTTGCCGAATCCCAAGCTAGAACCTTCAGGGAAAATCCCCAAAAACCAGAAAAGCCCGCCAAGCATCCAGAGCAATTCCAGCGATCATGCCGTGAATTGGTTACGGAGCTAAAGGGAGCGTTACCTGCTGAGATTGCCAGGTTGAAAAACTTCACGACGCTGGTTGAAACAGTCGCAAAGTCAAATCTGACACTGCCGGCCTTCGCTGAGTCGCTGGCAAATTTGATGGTGGATCAGAACGCGGAGTATGACCGCAGGCAATTGCTGCTGTTTCGGGAAGTGTTGTTTGGGGCGCTGGATTGGAAAAAGCGCTCGCAGGAAATTGCCTCGCCTGACTACTGGAAAGAGAAGGTGAAGCAGGACAAGAACGCCAACCAACCCGTCTATCTCGATTTGGCGTCGCCCGATCCCGCATTTTGTAGAGTTGCCCATTCAGCGACGAGCGCTGCGATCAATGCGGCTCTCATTCAGACGCAATCGATTACCGCCGCAGGCAAGTCTGAGCAAGGGGACAAGGCAGAAGATGCTTTTGGAGAAACGGCTGAGTTGCAGGACAAATTCCCCGCCGGGCCAAAAGTGGCAGAGCTTGGCAACGTGAAACTGTTTTCGGTGAACACCAACGAGGTGCAGGCGTTGCAGCGGTATGGCTTCAAAGGCTCTCAATCATTCCCGGTTTCCTCGGCGCGGGTTCAGAAGATGAGTGACGCGCTGCTTTACCTCGCCAGCGAAGATAAGCGCGGCATCACTTGCCGGGCGATACCCAGCGCGCAGCCAGACAAACGCGACTTGCTCGTTGCCTATCTGGAAGGCGAGCCGGAAGGCCGTGCGCAACTGGCTGAAATGTTCGGCGGTGAAGCCAACGCATTTTCGGACGCCGATTTTGAAGCTATTGCTGAACCGGTTTTGGAGATGCTTGAGGGCAAAGTGGCAGCCAACCCAAACCTCAATGTCCGCTTGTTGGCGTTTTGCCCAATAGACAAGGCAAAGAAGCAAATCAGCCTCAACCGCAGCCTGCGCGTGCAAGATGTCATTCGGGCCGCTCGGGAATGGGAAGCCGGCGCGCGTAATGTGCCGCCAGTGTCGGTTTGGTTTCACGACAAGAACACGAAGCAATCTGTTTTCCGCTCCCACACCGTGCCATGTCCACTGGAATTGGCATCAGTCGTCAATCGCGTCTGGAGCGCGGATGCCAAGAGCGGTTTCAGTTCCGCCTACCAACGCGCGTTGTCTGTGAGCGATGCCTACGATGTATTCCTTGCGGACGCGCCGCTTACGCGACAAAAGGCCCGCATCGCCTTGGAATTGCTCATATCGCGTATGAGCAGTGTGCTGATTGCCCTCGGTGCTGCGAAAACGGACTACGCCCGGAATCCATTAAGCGAACCTGTTCGCTGGCAATCGGTCAAAACCATCGCTCTCTTCGGAATTCTACTTCATCAACTCGGACACCAAAAAGAGGACTTTATGCAAGAACCCATCACTCAAATCGGACGGCTGCTCGCCCTATCGGACAGCCTACACTTCCAATACTGCAAATTTGTTCGCACTTCCGAGGAGAAGCGGAAGATCGGCAAAGTCGATGCGCCTAGCGAACTCATCGGCAACGCACTTTTCAACACCGCACTGGACCAACCGGTGTCGGCCTTGGCGCGGCTTGCCGAACGAATTAAACCATACAAAGGCTGGGCGGATACCTATTCCGGCGAAGACGCTGGGCTGATCCATTGGCTAAACCGGCAAATGGGTGATGCACGCCAAAGCATTGATCTCGAAAAATTGCCAGCAAGAATGACCGATGCCGACAAAGCGAAGCTCTTGCTCGGCTACCTTGCTGACCACCCGAAAACCGAAACCCCGAAACAATAACCCAAGACAACACGACCCGATTTATGAGCACACAAAAATACGAAAACAATGTTCCCCGCATTACCGGACTCCTGATTTTGGAAGTCCGCAAGTCCAACCCCAATGGCGACCCGGAACGCGAAAGTTCCCCCCGCCAGCGCCCGGACGGCAAAGGTGAAATCTCGCCTGTCTCCGTCAAACGGAAGCTCCGCGACCTCGTTCTCGAAAAGGAAGGTGTGGTCTGGAGCGAAATCAAGGCATCGCTTGATTTGGCTGACGACCGGTTCCAAATCCTAGAGAGCCGTGGACGCAACCGTGGTGAAATCAAAAAGAAGATGGAGCCGAAGGACGGCAAAATCGGCCAGGGTTTCATTGATGCTTACTGGGACGGACGGCTTTTCGGCAACACGTTCCTTGAAGAAGGCGGAGCGGACACGATTCGCGCGGGCGTCGCCCATTTCGGCGTCGGTGTTTCCATCGCTCCGATAGACATCGAATTCTCGACATGGACCAGCAAGTCCGGTGTCGAAGCCGGCAAAGACCGTGGCATGGCACCGATGGCGTTCCGTGTCGTGAAGCACGGACTGTATGCCGTTCCATTTTTCGTGAACCCGAACCTTGCACACAAAACCGGATGCACGAAGCAGGATGTGGATTTGATGTTGCACCTGCTCAAACACAGCTACGCCAGCACCCGTTCGGTGGTGCGCTCGATGGTTGAAGTCGTCCATGCCCACACGCTCACGCACAAGAGTCGTGCGGGTTCGGTTTCTGACTTCGCATTTATTGACGCGCTCACCCCCAAGAAACTCGACAAGCCTTCGGAGTCGTTAGCGGACTACGGCACGCTCCCGACCTGGGAGACAATCAAAGGCCAGCCCGTCCGTCCTGACAGTAAAGTGACGTTCGAGCAATGCGGTGAATACCACGATTACGCCTTGTGACCGAGCCCGTAACCACATTTGAACCGCTGGCTCACAGCGCCCGCGATGGCGCGACGGAACAGTCATATCGCGACCATGTGGAGAATGTTTTCCGTGAGGCGTCGCGGTTTGCGCGGGCGGCGGCAGCGTGGTCGCCCAAGTGGTGTGGTTCCTTTGTTGCGGCAGTCGAGCGGGCGGCGGCGTATCACGACCTGGGCAAGTTGGACGAGTTGTTTCAGGAAATTTTGCGCCACAACCGGAAAAACAGGCATGGGTTTAATCACGTTGAGGCGGGCGCAGCGCATTTGCTGCGCCTGAAACAATTCGAGGCGGCTTTCACAGTTTATGCGCATCACATCGGGCTGCCGTCGTTCCCTAAAGAGAAGGCCAAGCTTGCCAATGGTGAGAACCTCGTCTTTCGCGATACTGACGAATTGGACGGATTGGGACAAGCCGCCTGGCAACGAACCGACGATCTTCTGGAAAGCTATCTGCAACAGCACCATCAGCTTTTTGCCCCGGCAGCCCCCGCCGCCAACTCGCACTTCTCGGGCTTGGTTCGCCGTCTCGCTCTATCCTGCCTTGTGGATGCCGATCACTCGGATACGGCGCGGCATTATCGGAATGAAGGCGAAGTTTCCGCTCCCGATTTGCGCGCCGGAGAGCGGTTGGCGCGATTGGATGAATACATGACCGGGTTGGCGGTAAAGAACCCGCCAGCAAATGGTCGCGAAGAGCAGCGGATGAAATTGCGGCAGGATGTTTACCGCGCCTGCCGTGAACGGGAAGTCAAATCCGACGAGCGCATGCTTGCCTGCGATAGCCCGGTTGGCACAGGTAAGACCACCGCCGTCATGGCGCATCTGTTGCGCGCGGCAGCCGAGCGCAAGCTGCGGCGCCTCTTTGTTGTCCTGCCGTTCACCAACATCATTGACCAATCTGTGGCGGTTTACCGTCGTGCATTACGATTGCCGGATGAATCCGAAGCACAAATGGGATCAGTCGTGGCGGCGCATCATCACCGCGTTGATTTCGCCGACTATGAGTCGCGCTGTCTGGCCGCGCGTTGGGACTCGCCTATCGTCGTAACCACTGCCGTCCAGTTTTTTGAAACATTGGCCGCGCATGATACGGCCTCCTTGCGTAAATTCCACCAAGTCCCCGGCAGCGCCATTTTTGTGGATGAGGCGCATGCCGCCGTTCCACCCGCGCTCTGGCCGCAAATGCTTCGGTGGTTGCGGGAGCTTTGCGAGGATTGGGGCTGTCAACTGGTGTTGGCCTCGGGCACATTGCCGCGTTTCTGGAATCGCCCCGGCTTTCTTCAAGAGGGTGAGCAATGCGAAATTCCTGACCTCATCAAGCCGGAAGTCCGGGCCGCGACCATGGCGTTTGAAGAAAAACGTGTCTCGATTTGCTCAAAGGCGCGGGCCATGTCCATGAAACGTCTTGGTGATTTTGTGCAGAACAAGCCCGGCCCGCGGCTGGTGATTTTCAACACGGTGCAATCGGCGGCGGTGTTTGCCGATTATCTCCGCGAGACCTGCAAGCGCGGCGCGGATGTGGAGCACATTTCCACCGCGCTGACACCGCGCGACCGTTCCCGGACCGTAACACGGGTGAGAGAACGTCTCACGACAAACGAGGCCGGCTGGACATTGGTGGCAACCAGTTGTGTGGAAGCGGGGGTGGATTTTTCCTTCCGCACCGCGTTCCGCGAAAGCTGGGGATTGGTGAACCTGCTGCAAATCGCCGGTCGCGCCAGCCGTTCGGGCGAATACGACGACGCGGCGGTTTGGGATTTCCGGCACGATGCGGACAACGGTCTCTCGCTCCACCCACAAGCGAAACTCTCACGGCGCATCCTGGAACAATTATTTGCCGAGTGCGCGGGCAAGAATCGTCAACCCGGCCCGGATGATTGCACAGAAGCACTTCAACGCGAAATCCGGCAAGACCACGGCGAAAAGGTTTCGCGCATGGAGGAAATCGCCCAAGCGGAGAAGGACGCGGATTATCCGCAAGTCGCCAAATTGTGCCGAATTATTGACGCCGCAACGCGAACTGTCGTGGTTGAACCGGGGCTGATTCAGCGTTTGGAAAATCCCGATCGCAGCCAATGGCCGGGCTGGCGGGAGTTGATGCTGGGCAGCGTGCAGTTGTGGGTGGGGAAGGAGCGCGAGTTGGCACTGCCAGAATTGAGCGGTTGGCCAGGCGTTTTCCGCTGGAATCTGGAATACGACTCATTCCTCGGCTACATGGCTGGCGTGCTACCATTGCTAAAAGCTGGGAAAGTTGGTTTTGAACCACTGTAAACGGATTGAAAATTGACAATCTCAGATCCCAGACGCCCAAGTGACCCCGACCGAACAGACGAAATCGCAGACCGCACACCATGAGCCCGTGACCCCAGCCCAAGATTCCAGATCGCCGATTGCAGAAGCCCGCGAGGCGTTGCCGCTCTCGCTCCTCAACGACCATCTTTACTGCCCGCGACGGGCGGCGTTGAAGCTCGTCGAGGGTTGGCGTGAGGAGAACCAGCACACCGCGCGCGGCGAGATCATCCATGAACATGCCGACCTCGCCGGCTATGAGACCCTTCGGGAATCTGAGGACTCGAATTTCAAATCACAAATCATCCTGTGGCGCGCGCTGCCGGTGTGGTCCGCACGGCTGGGGCTGAGCGGCAAGTGCGACATCGTGGAAGTCCAGCTCCGTTCGCCGGCGCCGGATCGGAAATTTGAAATCTCAGATTTCAGACCGGACCACCTTGCCGCCCTGAAGCCCGTGGAATACAAAGTCGGCAAACGGCGGCAATGGGACAACGACGACGCCCAGGTTTGCGCGCAAGCGCTTTGCCTGGAGGAGATGTTTGGTCTGCCCATTCCCGGCGGCGCCATTTTCCACGCCGACAGCAAGCGGCGGCGCGAGGTGGTGTTCACGCCGGAGTTGCGCGTCCGCACGGAAGCGGCCATCGCCGAATTGCGCTCGTTGCTGCGCGAATCTGAAATTCAAAATCTGAAACCTGAAGTCCCCTCACTGCCTCCGGCTGTCTGGCGGCCGGCCTGCGCGGAGTGTTCCCTGTTCGACCTCTGCCTGCCCCGGGCGATCAGCAGCGAAATTCGCGCGCGACGGCTCGCCGCTTCGCTGTTTGAAATTGGCAATGTGAAACCTCAAATCTGAAATTCAACCCCCGACCAAGGCCCCTCACTCCCCACCCTCAACCGCATCAGGCACCAT
Organism: Verrucomicrobia bacterium ADurb.Bin118; assembly: GCA_002070715.1. Taxonomy (GTDB): domain Bacteria; phylum Verrucomicrobiota; class Verrucomicrobiia; order Limisphaerales; family MWDV01; genus MWDV01. Next base: position 3,339 of record MWDV01000226.1, on the reverse strand, counting down.
GACCTATAAATCGTTTGAAGACCTGCCTGTCTGGCAAAAGGCCGCCGAGCTGTACGAACTGACCGAGGCACTGCTGGCGAACGACGCGTTCAAAGCGACGCGCGGTTTTCGCGACCAGCTCGACCGCGCCGCGCTTTCCGTCTCCAACAACATCGCCGAGGGCTTCGAACGCGGGACGACGAACGAATTGCTGGCGTTCCTTTACATCGCGCGTGGCTCGGCGGGTGAAGTCCGCTCCCTGCTCACGTTGAAATTGCGCCGCGCAGAGAAATCGCGCTGGCCGGCGGATTTGAAATCTGAAATTTCAAATTTGAAATCAACGGCTGAATCCTGCTCGCGCCAATTGCGCGGTTGGGCGGATTCCTTGCAAAACTCGGACATTAAGGGTCAGCGGCATCTCACCGAGCGCACGCGCCGGGCGGCGGAGCAAAAGAAGCGCGCCACCGAATTCGAGAAGACACTGTTGCGGCACCTGCCCGCCTGGCATCCCAAACGCAAGGAGGCGGAGGAGCAGGGTCTGATCTAAAATCTGAAATCGCAGATCCCGAATTCCAAAACTTAAACTTCGATGAATCCCGACCCGGACAAGATTGACGACGCGGTGCTGGCGCTGTTGCACCTGACCAGCTTCCGCGAACACCGGTGCGAACCACCACGCGCATGGAAAGGCCACGATTGGGACGCCTTGGACCGTCTCCACGCCAAGGGTTATATCAGCAACCCAGCCGGCAAAGCCAAGTCGGTCCTGCTGTCAGCGGAAGGAGCGCGCCGGGCCGAAGCGTTGTTTGCGAAGCTGTTTTGCACGCCAGACGCGCTCGAAACCAATCTCAAATCACCAATCTGAAATTTCAAATCCAGCGTCGCGTGGACAAGATTGCCCAAAACACCCTCTACCTGACCACCCCGGCCAGCTACGTGGCGCGCGATCACCTCACATTGCGGGTCGAAGTCCCGGTGTATCCCGCCGGTTTGCCGCCGGAGGAGCGCACCCGGGACAAGGCCGCCGACTGGCGCAGGCTTTCCATCCCCATCCATCACCTCGAATCCATCTGCGTCTTTGGCGCGAGCACCCTCAGCCCGCCCGCGCTGGATTTATGCTGGGCACATGGGGTGGCGGTCAATTACCTGAGCGAGTCCGGCTATTTGCAGGCGCGCCTGACGGGCGTGGCGGATACCAGTGTGGTTTTGCGCCGCACCCAGTTCCGCGCCGCGGACGACCCCGGCAAATGCGCCGCCCTTGCGCGGCAGATCATCGCCGGCAAACTTCAGAACAGCCGCAACAGTCTCCTGCGCGGCGCGAGAGAATCGGAAAGTGCCGATCACAAAGCACGAATCACCGCGGCCACCGACGCGCTCGCGCGCCAGATTCAAGCGCTCGCGGCATTTGAAACCGCCAATCTGAAATCTCCAATGGACGCACTACGCGGCGCCGAAGGCATGGGCAGCGCGACCTACTTTGGCGTGTTCGCCCTTTTGCTCAAACAACAGCACGAACATTTTTCGTTCACCACCCGCACCCGCCGCCCGCCGCGCGACCGCATCAACTGCCTGCTCTCCTTCCTTTATGCGCTGGTGCGGCACGATTGTATCGCCGCCCTCACCAGCATCGGCCTCGATCCCTTTGTCGGCTTCCTGCACGCGGAACGGCCGAACCGTCCGGCCCTGGCGCTGGACCTGATGGAGGAATTCCGCCCCTGGCTGGCCGACCGGCTGGCCGTCACCCTCATCAACCGCCAGCAGATCGGCCCGGGCGATTTCAAGCGGCGGGAAGGCGGCGCAGTGGAATTCACCGATGCGGGACGCAAACGCGTCATCAAAGCTTATCAGGAACGGAAACAGGAAAAATTGACGCATCCGTTGCTGGACCAGGCGTTTCGCATTGCCCAGCTTCCTTTCGTCCAAGCGCGCGTGCTGGCCCGCCACTTGCGTGGCGATATGGCCGACTACCTCCCGTTCGTGCCCAAATGAAGCTCATTTCAAATCCCCAATCTCGCCACCCGCGACGGCGACCCGCCGAACGGCTTGACGGCATGACCTCCAGGCGGCTCACTGATTCAACGATGCAACGCTCATGCTCATCCTCGTGACCTACGACGTTTCCACTGTGGAAAAAGCCGGTCAGCGCCGGTTGCGCCGCGTCGCCCGGGTCTGCGAGGATTACGGCGTGCGGGTGCAAAAGAGCGTCTTTGAATGTCAGGTCGGCCAGAAGGAGTGGGTGCAATTGCGCGCCCGGCTGCTCAAGGAAATCAAGGACAACGAAGACTCCCTGCGCTTTTACTTCCTCGATCAAGCGGCCGTCCAACGCACGGAACATCACGGCGTGGAGAAACCGTTGGATTTGACCGAACCATTGATTTTATGAAACGGATAGCGCGAACCCCAAGTGCCGGGCCGGAGCAGCAGGTTCCGCGCTCGCGGCTGGAAGCAATACAGATGCATCATTTCGCTCGTTCTTTGACATTTAAGAGTGTCTCTGCGGCTACGCCCTTGGCGGGTTGGCGGAAACCTGCTACAAAGTCGTTGCCGCCCGGCCAGTTGGAAGGGCCGCAGTCGCCTCGCCCGCACGGGCGAGGCGCGGATTGAAACGGCGCGCCGCCGGCGATGACCGCTGTTGCTTTGGTCGCCTCGCCCGCACGGGCGAGGCGCGGATTGAAACAGACCACACCGCGCGGTAATCTCATCCTCTGCAACGTCGCCTCGCCCGCACGGGCGAGGCGCGGATTGAAACTCCACCCCCGATCTCCGCGGACCAGGACAACTACGGTCGCCTCGCCCGCACGGGCGAGGCGCGGATTGAAACACGTCCCCAGGTGTAACTCTTCCAAGGTGGCCTCGTCGCCTCGCCCGCACGGGCGAGGCGCGGATTGAAACCGGAACTCATCATTGGTGGACGTGTCTTGGTAACTCGTCGCCTCGCCCGCACGGGCGAGGCGCGGATTGAAACTACTCTTACACTGGGATGGCGACGGCAACCGGACGTCGCCTCGCCCGCACGGGCGAGGCGCGGATTGAAACTTTTAATCCGACTGTATTCGCGCGCGTACTCTTCGTCGCCTCGCCCGCACGGGCGAGGCGCGGATTGAAACTTACGGCATCAACAACAACAACAGAGGTGATTTGAGTCGCCTCGCCCGCACGGGCGAGGCGCGGATTGAAACCTGTTGGACCGGCGGGAGCGTGTGGATGTGCCCCGTCGCCTCGCCCGCACGGGCGAGGCGCGGATTGAAACAAGTTTGGATCACTCCAACAGTTTGGTGTGGTCGGGTCGCCTCGCCCGCACGGGCGAGGCGCGGATTGAAACAACCCCAAACGACCACCGCCCGCAATGCCGCGCTGGTC
>MWDV01000225.1 GCA_002070715.1 Verrucomicrobia bacterium ADurb.Bin118 | reverse complement strand
ACCGCCGCCAAGCCGAGGTCCCCGATCCGCATGCACTGAAGGAGCAGCGGCACTTCCGCCGGATAATCCCGTATCAACAGCGTCTCGCGCGCGTAAATCTCCTCCGGTCCTCGCAGGGCGCGCCCCGCTGTCGGGGCGAGGATGGCCTCCGCGCGCGCGACTTCCGCCGCATCCGGCCGCCGCACGCCGAGCCGGAGTTCGGTTTGTTCCACGCCCAGCGGCACGGCGTCGTGATACGTCAAGTCCTGGCAGACGCGGTGCACTTCCGCGGCAACGATTTGGGCGACGCGTTGGATTTGTTCATACGGCCCGCGCGGCGGCGCCTTTTCGCGGAAGTTGATGTTGTTGATGTCGCCGCTGGCGCCATTGGCCAGTAGCGCGACGAACGGGGGATCTTGCCGGTCCGCGCCCAGCAATGCTTGAATCCGATCGCAAAACGCGCCGTAGTAATCCGCCGAGACATCCGTGCCCCGCGAGGTGCCGACGTAATGGAGCGCGTAGTTGGCCAACAAAGCCAGCGGACGGCCCGTGCGGGATTGCACGGAAATCACGCCCACTTCCGGATCGGTCGGGCCGGCTGGAGCGATCAGATCAGCACTGCCGACGGGCGGATTCATCCGCACCAAGTCATTCGTTTGACCGAAGGGATTCGGCGCGATGGTGCCGGGTTTCATCCGCCACCGCCGATTAAACACCTGGTCCGGCACCCGGCCCACGCCCCAGCCAATCCGCGCCGGTTCCAGGTTCTGAATGGCGCACTGAACGGCGTCGGCAATTCGCGAAGCCAGAAATTGTTGATAGGCCGCATCCGGATCGGTTTGGAAAACCCCCGCGCTGGCGGGGGCGGTGTGCGTGTGGGTGGCGGAAACGAGAATATTTTCCGTCACCAAGCCGGTTCGTTCCCGGACCAGTCGCTTCGCCGCATCCAGCACTTCCCGGGGAATCATGCAGCTGTCACACACCACCAAGGCGAGCCGCGTGCGACCGTCATCCAGCACCAGACAGCGGGCGTGCAATTCATCATGAATATGCTCGGCCTTCCGGTCGTTGAAGTAACCGTTGATGCTGGTGCCCAAAGGCGGCGTGATATTCCGCGCGGCGGCACCCGCACGGAACACAGCGTTCGACGCTTGCGCCAACGCCCCCGCCGCTCCGGGCCGGGCGTGCTCCGCGATCAGGACTCCGCATGATACGGCCATGGCCAGGACGATTCGAGTATGTCGCCACACAGACCTTTCAGGAATCGAAAAAGGATGGGAATTCATGATGAGCAATAAATCACGTTTCTCAGACCAACACCATGCGCCTACTTCACGCCGATCATCCCGGTTTGTCAAGAACACGACGGAGTACCGTGCGGCGGAGGGAGAATTTGGACGCCACCTCCGTTTGACCTTTGCCGATGGAACTGGAAAAGGCGTAGCTGAAATCTGCGATGCAGTGAAAATGCATTTGCCTCCCCGAGGGATGCCCGTTGCGCCGCTCCCGCCGGAAGCTCTGATTCTCTCCGCGGTCCGATCAGGCTGCTTGCGATTGAAAGTTCTGCGCCTGGGCAAATCTGTTCTTCGCCTGCCGCCGCGAAAATTGCCGCCGCCGGCAATCCCAAGCTGGGCCAGATGCTCAGAATGCGGTAGAGTGACGCGCGTGATACGAATCCGACCGACGCCAACCAGGGAACGGGGCACCGCCAATTGCCAGTCCAACGCGTCGGGCGGCAACAACAAGCCAATGCATCATGGGGCGGACTTATCTTTTTGAATGTGCCAAGTGCGGCTACCGCGCCACCGTGTCCGGCGGCGCGGACCGGGGATTTCAGTTGGCGGTTCAAACCGTGTTATGCTTCGAATGCAAACGCCTGTACGATGCCGTGACCGAGTTGCGCGTTCCCCGGCGGTCGCCGTTGCGGCAACCGGCACTCCGCAAAAGACTCGTCCCCTTGGTCGAGTCCAAGCGGGGCCAGCGGCCCCAGTCCCCGCCGTCATTCGCCGCGGCTTTGAATCGTCTAACCGTGCCCGGGGCGCGGCATTACCAGTGGTTGTCTTTCGCGCCCGCCTGTCCGGTTTCCACCCGGCATCGGTTGCGCGTGTGGAATCATCCCGACCGCTGCCCGAAATGCGGCGTGTTAATGGACCAAAACGCGCTGCCGTTCCGCCTTTGGGACTAACGCGATTGGCGCGAATCAGCGGCAGGTGGCGTAACCGCGGAAGAAGCCGATGCACTGGGCCACGTGCGGCACGTTATGATCCCAATGCGCCTCGTATTCGATGGCGATGTTACCGCGGAAGTTCTGCGCTTTTAATTCATCGAGGATGCCCTTGATGTCACTGATGCCGGCGCCGAACGGCACGTCCTCGGTTGGCCGGCCCACAGCGGTGCGGTCCTTGAGGTGGACGCTGATGATCCGCCCCCGGAGCGTCCGGATCCCGTCGAGCGGCACAATGCCGGACGTAGCCCAATGCCCTGGATCGGCACAGGCGCCAATACGCGGGTCGCGGTCTTTCACCAAGGACATGACATACTCCGGATCCCAAACGCGATACCGGGGGTCGGCGGGGCGGCGCGGGTGATTGTGAATCGCCACGCAGATGTCAAATTCGCGGGCCAGCTTTTCCAGCACGTCCAAGTGATCCACAGCTTCGGTGTTGATGGCGTAGAGGCCAAGAGCGCGCGCGAACTCAAAAATTTGGCGCCACTCCGCTTCGTCTTTGGCGTCCACCACACCGTAATTGACCGCGCGCACGCCGTGTTGGGCCAAGTGCGCCTGCAGTTGAGCCAGGGCGTCCGCGGCGAGGGTATGATGCATTTTGAGGTCGGGTTGCTGCGGACTGAATCGCTGGCCGGGATAGAATTCAATACATTTACCGCCGGCTTGCGCCGTTTTTTCCACCGCTTCAAACGCGCTGAAACGATTGAAGGTATAAGCCTGGCAGCCGACGGCGAATCCGCCGATCTTGACGGCTTCCGGAATCGGGGCGGCGAACAGGGCCGGCGTGATGAAGGTCAGACTGGCGAGCGCCAAGGAATGGAACAGACGATTTGCTTGCATAATTCAATGTTGGCGGCCCCGGCGGCGCCCGCCGCCGTGGGTCTGTCCTGATGGCAACGGCAAAACCGTTGCGTGTCAAAAGAAAATTTTCTGTGGAGTCATCCTTGAGCGGGCGGGCGCGGCGCCAGTACCCGCAACGCGCTTGGAATCAGACCAAAAGTCGCCGGTAACTCGCCTGCGGTTTCGCCGTCCAATTCGAAAGGCACTTGTCCCTTCGCCGTCAGGGTGAAGGACGCGGCGACCTCAGACCG
>MWDV01000224.1 GCA_002070715.1 Verrucomicrobia bacterium ADurb.Bin118 | reverse complement strand
GCCACGTTGAACCTGAATGTCATCGCGCCGCCGGACGCCAATGGCAACGGCTTGCCGGACGCTTGGGAATTGTCTTACGGCATCACTGATCCCGAGGCTGATGACGATGACGACGGCCTCAGCAATCGCCAGGAGTATTGGGCCCATACCAATCCCACCAATGCCGCTTCCGCTTTCCGGATTCTTAACGCCGCGTGGCAGCCCAGCGGGCACTTTGCGTTGACCTGGGCCTCCGTGGGCGGTGTGCGGTATCGGGTGCAATACACCGATGCGACTCATCCGGCCGGTGTGGCCGGGACCTTTACGGACCTGCAACGGGGTATTGAGCTCGAGATGGACGCGGGCCCGGCGGGGGTGGAGTCCACGCAAACTTTTGCCGATGATTTCACCCACACCGGCGGCCCGCCCGCGCGTGGCGCCCGCTATTATCGCGTGCGGATTGCTCCGTGATTCCGCCGGTTGATCTGGATTCAGCCGCGGCGTTGATCGGCGGACCGGTTCAAGGTTGGTTCAGAATCCAGTGCGCGGCACGGGGTAAATCGTCCACCACGATCGCGGGCGATCCGGCGGGCAGTTGCGCGGCTTCCTGTTGTCCGTAACCGGTGCGAACCAGCAGGCACGCTTTCACCCCTGCCCGCCAACCGCACTCCAAGTCAATCCGTTTGTCGCCAATCAAGTAACTGCGCGCGAGGTCCACGCCGAATTCATCGCGCGCGTCGAACAGGAACTGTGGCGAGGGTTTGCGTCCGCGGCTCGGCTGATCCGGCGCTTCGGGCGCGACATACACGTGGGTGAACCGCACTCCGTGGCGCGCAAATTCTTCGGCAACCCGGCGGTTGACGCGTTCCACGTCCGCGAGGGTGAAATATCCGCGACCCACGCCGGATTGATTCGTCACCTGGATCAAATGAAATCCGGCATCCTGTAATTGCCGCAGCGCCCCGCCCGCGCCGGGCAGGAGCGCCACGTCTTCGGGGCGGTGCAGATAATGGCGTTCCTCGATGAGGGTGCCGTCGCGATCAAGAAACACGGCGCGTATCATGGTCGTATCGGTGGGGATTCTGGGGAAGCGCACCGGAATGAAAACTCTTTTCTCCCGTTATCCGAGACCGCGTACGGCGGGAAATGTGTTTTCCCCACCCACCGAAGCGCAGCCGCAAGGGCCATCTCGGAAACGGCCTGTGGCTGGTTTTCCCGTTCAGGCGATTGTTTTCACCCGGGGTGGGCGGTCCAAAATCCGAACAACGAAGAAGGGCGGCTGGAAAGCCGCCCTTCGCTGGATTCAACTGACCATCGCTGTTGGGCGAGGGCCGGTTACGGCGCAGGTGACCAGAACAACCGGAAATAGCGCTGGCTGTCGGAAGGCGACACTGTATATCCCGTGTTCGACGCTTCCGGCACTTCCGTGAACGGTCCGTTGACGGTCGGCGCGGCCTCCAAGATGAAGACGGGATTGCCCCAGCTCAAGGTCAACTGGCCCGCGGCATAGGTCGCAACCAACGCCTCGGCTGCGGGGGTGCTGGGCTCCCACACATCGCTCCATTGCGAGCCGATCTTGAGATCGTCCACCCAGAGCGTGGGCGTGCTGGGGCCGTCCGCCTGGCGGAAGCTGTACCAATAAAGCGTGATGGGCGTGGTATTATCAACGGCGGTGACGCCGCCGACGGCTTCGGCGGTCGGATTAACCCAGAGAGTGCTTTCCGCCGTATCCACGTTATAGCGGGTCAGCACCAGGTAGGTGGTGTTCAACTCCAGGTCCTGCGGCACGCCGGCCAGCACGAACCCGCCGTTGGAGATGTGGAACCGGAATTTGCCGGGCGCCGCGCCGTTGGTAGCGGCAAACACCCGCGCGCGGAAGCCGGTGCCAATATCGCGGTAATGGGCAAAGTAATTGCCGTTGTTTCCGGTCGGCAAAGTGGCCAGGTTCACTTTGAACGCGCTGTAAAGCACGATGCCGTTGTCCACCGGCTGATAGAAGTTTGAGAAACCCCGGCTGATGTCTTCCGAATCCCCCGCTTTCAGATGCAGCCGGCCTTCCACCACCTGCGTTTGTCCCGTTGCGCCCGTGCCGGCACTGTGGGTGAACCAGCGGTTGAAGGAATTTTCGATGATGCTGCCGTCGTCGTAGGAGAAATCCTCGTCCAACACGAGGCCGAACTTGGGATGGAACGTCACCTTGAAACTCGTGGGAATGTCCCAGGTGCCGTCGCTCACGGTCAGGGTGATGGTCGCGGTGCCCGCCATGTCGGGCTGGGGCGTGATCGTCACCGTGCGGTTGGCGCCGCTGCCCTGGACCTTGATGTTGCTGCTGGGAATGACGGCTTCATTCGAGGAGGTGGGCGTCACCACCAGACTGCCCGGCGTTTCGACGTCGGTCACGGTGAAGGCCAGCGGCCCAATGACCGTGTTTGTGGGACCAAACTGGTTGGCCAGCGCGGAAATGGCCGGCTCGCCCACATAAACCTTGAAGCTGTTGGTCGCGGTTTCATTGTTGCCGTCGGTGACGACCACTTCGATTTGCGCCAGACCCTGCTGGCCGGTGGCGGGAGTGACCGTGAGCGTGCGGTTTTCGTCCGCGCCGCCAAAGGTGAGATTGGCCGGATTGTTCGGCACCAGGGCGGGATTGTCCGAGGTGGCGGTGACCACCAAATCACCGGCGGGCGTCTCGACATCGCTCACCAGGAAAGCCAGCGGCTCGGTGGCGGTGTTCCACGGCAGGTGAACGTCCACCAGACCGGAAATGGACGGCGGACCGCCAATGGTCTGCACGTCGGCGAACGTCGTGCCGATCCGGAGATCGTCCAAAGTCAGCGTCCCCATCCCATTCCCGCTGGAGAGTGACTGGCGCAGGCATACCGAATGAAGAGGAACGGCTGAGGTGTTATCGTTGGCGTCGGCGCGGTTCGCGCTGCTGGCCTCGGAGGTCGGGTTAATCCACAAAGTGGAGTTGGTGCCGTTGATGATCCGCACCACCAATTTGACATCCGAATTCAAATCCAGATCCGTGGGGATGATGACCGGCGCATTGCCGCCGTTGGCGATGCCCACGCGGTACGTGCTTCCGTTGGGGACCGCGAATACGCGCGCCCGGAAATTCATCGTTCCCGCATCCCGGTAATGCCAAAAATAGCCGCCCGTTCCCACCGGCGGCATGGAGAAATTCACCACGAAACTGGCAAAAAGGACCCCTTCGCCGGAGTACGGTCCGCCGGGCAGCCCCGCACTGACATCCTCGGCTTCTGACTGGGTGAGATTCACCTTGCCCGAGGCAACGTCAACTTGTTCGGGTACTCCGCTATGGTTGGTCCACACCCCGCCCGAAACTAAAATGAGACTGCCGTCGGGGTAATCAAAAGGTTCATTCCAGATTAACGCGCCCGGCGCCAGCGAAGCCGCGCCCACCAAGGCCATCAGAGGAAGAAATATGCGTTTCATAAATGTTTTAGAGTATCAGAGCGTGTTTGGAGTTGCGGTTTAATTTGGATCAATGTTGCGCCTATTATGCGGGCGGCGACGGGGCTGGCAAGGAGAACCTATTCACATTTCCCCCTACGCCGGCCGGGGCCGGTCGCGCGCGCGCGGCGGATGTCAGTTGGGCGTGTTTGCGGTGGGATACCAATACATCCGCCGCTCAATGGCCCATTCCGTGCTGGCGCTGTTGGATTCCGCCGTCGTGCGCAGGAAATCGTTGGTGCGCGCCACGCGGCCGCTGCCGTCGGCCATGGCGAAGTTGCCGCGCAGATCGTGCCGCGCCACGGCGTACTGGCCGGTGACATTGGATTGGGCGGGCGAGGCGTTCTGCGGGGAATTCGGGTCCACTTCCGCCACGAGGACGGTGTCCACCGGTTTCTGGATGTTGACGAACTTGGTATTGCTGATGCCCAAAGTGGCACGGGTCGAGCGGTTGATGCAAAGCCGGCCATTCTCGCCGTACATGAACACCGCCCGGCTGAAATTGGGCGGATTGGGGTAGGGCATCGCCGCGCGGTTGAGATCCGGCGTGCTGGGACAGGAGAACACGCTGCGCGTGGTGGGCACCGGCGGTTCGGGCGGCGTGCGCATGTACAAATCTTTGAGACGGGGCTGGCTGATATAAGAGGCCACGGTGTTGTACCAGGCTTCCTCATTTTGGGGGTCAATGATCGGCACCACCGTGTTGCCTTCCTC
>MWDV01000223.1 GCA_002070715.1 Verrucomicrobia bacterium ADurb.Bin118 | reverse complement strand
CTTCGCGGGGTTGGCCTGTCCGGGCAGTCCGGATTACGCGTGGATGGCGGAACAAACGCCCCGGTAAGCAAACCGCCGGCGGGACGCCCGCCCCGGAGGGGAAATCCCGGCAACGCAGGCTCAAGCCGCGCGCGTTTCCACGCCAGCCATCCGCCGCATTAACTCGGGTTGAGAGAAATCCGCGCGCTCCAGTTCCCCGGCCATCCGGCCATCCCGCATGACAAGGATGCGGCGGCTCAGGTTCATGATCTCGGGCAGTTCGGAGGAAATCACCAATAACGCGAGGCCCTGGCAGGCGAGGTCATCCAGCAACCGATGGATTTCCGCTTTCGCGCCCACGTCCACGCCGCGCGTCGGTTCGTCCACCATCAGAATGGAGCACTCGCGCGCCAGCCATTTGGCCAGCGCGATTTTCTGCTGGTTGCCGCCGCTCAAGCCGCTGATGTTCGCCTCGATAGTCGGCGTCTTCACGCGCAGTTTTTCCACGTAGGTTTGCGCCAGCGCGCGTTCCTGCCGGCGCTTCACAAATCCGCCCCGGCTCAGGCGCGACAACACAGCCAGCGACGTGTTCTCGCGGCAATTCATAGAAAGCACCAGGCCCAGGCGTTTGCGGTCTTCCGGCAACAGGCCAATGCCCGCCGCCAGCGCCGTGGTGACGGCGCCGAGCGGCAGGGGACGGCCGCGCACAAAGACCCGGCCCGTGACGTGGGGATCCATGCCGAAGATGGCTTGGGCGATCTCGCTCCGGCCCGCGCCCACCAAGCCGGCAAACCCGAGAATCTCGCCCGCGCGCAGGCGGAAACTCACGTCGTGGAACTTGCCCGGCGACGATAAATTTTCCACCCGCAACAGCTCCTCGCCGGGCACCCGCCGCAGGTGTTGCGAAGTGTATTGCTTCACTTCGCGGCCCACCATCTGTTGGATGAGCCGGTCGGTGTTCGTGGCGGTGGCGGCTTCGGTGGCCACATGCCGGCCATCGCGCAACACGGTGACGGTGTCGCACAACCGGAAAATTTCCTCCATGCGATGCGAGACGTAGATGACGGTGATCCCGCGCTGCTTGAGCTGGCCCAGCAAAGCGAACAGATGCTCGCTCTCGCGCACCGACAACGAGCTGGTCGGTTCGTCCATGACGATGATGCGCGCCCGGGTGCCGAGGGCGGCGGCAATTTGCACGAGCTGTTCCTGGCCGGTGGACAACTCGCCAATCGGCTGATCCACGTCAATGTCCGCCCCGATCTCGGCCAGCATGGCGCGGCCTTGATCGCGCAGCCGGCGCCGATCCAGCCACCCGGCGCGATGCGGCAGCGCGCCGAGACAGAGATTTTCCGCAACCGTGAGATTCGGGCAGAAGGCCAGTTCCTGATGCACCATCGCGATGCCGTGCTGGCGCGCCGCCAGCGGATTGGGCGCGCGCAAAGGCTGTCCGGCCAACCGCACTTCCCCTTCATCCGCAACATACACGCCGGCCAGAATCTTCCCGAGAGTGCTCTTGCCCGCCCCGTTCTCCCCGATCAAGGCGTGGCAACTACCTTCCGCGATCGGAAAACTCACCCCGTCCAGCGCGAGCACGCCGGGAAAGCGCTTGGTGATGCCTTTGAATTCAATGAATGCCATGGCCGGAGAATGGTTTCGCCGGTCTGGCAGATTGGCGCAAGCGGAAAACATCCGGGCGCGGGGAAAGCCAATCAGCCGGCTTGCGGGATTTCAATAATCCCGGAAAGGTCCGCGCGGTTCGCTCGCCTCCATTGCAGCCCGCCAGGCGGCGAAACGGGCCTGCATCCTCTGCCGGCAATCCGGTTGTTCGTCCGCCCGGTCCCGTTGCTCGCCCCAATCCGTCCGAAGATCAAACAAACCGCCCTCCCGCCCGGACGCCACCCATTTCCAATCGTCCACCCGCGCCGCTTGTTGGTTGCGCCATTCCCAAAACAACTCGCACCGGGGCGACGGCTGTTCGCCGCGCAACACCGGCATCATATCAAAACCGTCCAACGGAATTTTTCGGTCGGGTTTCGCGCCCGCCACTTTCGCCAGGGTCGGAAAAATTTCCAACGCGCTCAGGAAATCGTCGCAGACCCGGCCGGCGGGCAATCGTCCCGGCCACCAGGCAATGAACGGCACACGCAGTCCGCCCTCGAACAATTGACCTTTGCCGCCGCGCAACGGCGCGTTGCCCGTGCTGCGGTTGCCGCCGTTGTCCGCGAGAAACACGACCAGCGTGTTGCCTGCCTCCCCTTGTTCGCGGAGCAGGGCGAGCACCTCTCCGATGGCTTCATCCATGCACGTTATCGCGCCGTAATAACGGGCGAGTTTCTCGTCCCGCACTTGGTCGCGATAGAGCGCCGCATATTTTTCCGGCGCTTGCACGCCCACGGCGGCGGGACGTTTTCCCGGGCGGGTTGAGCCCCCGGCCTCGGCAGTCGGCGTGGGGAAGGAGGCGGCGCTGTGGGGCGCGTTAAAGGCAAGGTAAAGAAACCAGGGTTGTCCCCGGCTCTCGCGGATGAACCGCAACGCCTCGCGTTTGAAGAGTTCTGTGGTGTAAGTCCCTTTGTCCGCCTCGGTGCGTTCGTTGCCGCGGAACATCGAGGGAATGCCATAGCGTTCGTGCGTGTAGTAATCAATCCCGCCATTGCCGAAACCGTAAAAGCAATGAAAGCCGCGTTGCAGCGGCAGAAACCGCCGGGCCTGGCCCATGTCCCATTTCCCCACCATCCCGGTGCGGTACCCGGCGCGTTGCAACACGTCGCCAATCGTCACCTCGCGCGGGTCCAAACCCAGCGTCATCTCCGGGGAAACCGCGTATTCCATCGGGGTGTAACGATGCCCGTAGTTGACCAGATCATTCCGCATCAAATCGTAAAGTCCGTGGCGCTGCGGATAACGCCCGGTAAGGATGCTCCCGCGCGACGGTGTGCAGGCGGGGGCCGTGACGTAAAAACTCGTGGCCCGCACGCCTTCCGCGGCCAGCCGATCCAACGTGGGCGTGCGCACCGGTGTTACGCCGAGACAACCCAAATCTGAATAACCCAGATCATCGCTGACGATGAGCAGGAGGTTCGGTTTGGCCGCCGCCAACGCAGCGGTCACCATCCCCATCAGCAGCAACGCAGGCAACCCGGCGAATTTCATAAGCGCGGAAGAATGTGCGACGCATTCCATCTCCTGTCGAGCCAGCCTTGGTCAAACGGTTCGCGCCGAGTTGCCCTGCAGTTTCATTTGATGGCCAGGAGGAGAGGAGCATCGAACTGACGTTCAATGTCCGCCGGTGACCGTGTAACCGGCCTGGCGCAAGTCTTCGGCCAAGTCTTTTTCCATTTCGACCGCCGCGGCGTAGGGCATCGGATTCAAATGGGCGTAAAGCTCAGGCACCAGACGGATGCCGTAGCGTTTGACCACGGGAGCGCTCTTGATCCCAGCTTGGTGATTGGCGAAACGTTGTTCCGGCGTCAGGCCGGTCAGGCCGACATAGAGGCACGGTTTCCGGGGATCGCGTCCCGGATTTTCCGCGCGGACTTTCTGCAGCCGGGCCGCCGCATCATCGAGCAGCACCACATAAACATGATGATGATGATCCGGCGACGTTGACGCGCGGAGCGGCCTGAGCGTGCGACGTTTCAATCCGGAACCTCGTCGCCGGCTCATTGGAGCCAAAGAATGGTGATGCCCTCGTTGGTGGCACCCAAATCCGGGTCGCCGCGCAATCCGGGCACGGCTTCGAGCAGGGCCAGCACGGTCGGGTGAAAGATCGAAAAATCTTCGCCCGCGATGAAGTCGCGGATGACCCCTTCTTTCTTGCGCAAACCAAACGATTTTCGCAGGCCAAAATTGAGCTTCCCGCCTTTGCCCGAGGATCCGTAGCCGTGAATGACCTTCAGCACACGGACACCATCCCGCCGGGCCTGCCGGATTGCCGCGATGACCCGCCGTCGCGCTTCCTCAAGCCCCGGCATCCCGGCTTCCACATTGAAAGTGCGAATCGTTTTCATGCACTGATTCTTTGTATGCCTGCCAACGCGCCGCAGGGCAACCCGATGTGACCGGGCGGCACTTCGCATTCGCGCGGGTTGATCCGAATCAACCGGCCGCCCAGGACTTCCACAACCTGTTCCGAGGTGGATCGGACCGTGGGAATCGCGCTTCCCGCGCCCAGTTCGATCACCACGATTTTGGCGGCGGACCGGGCCAGCTCCGTGAGCCAGTTGGCAAAACGTTTGTGCTGCGCCGCCGTCCGTTGCTCGAGCCACAACCAGTCGCCGAACATGAGGATGTTGGGACGGGCCAGCGCGGAACAGTAACGGCATTGGGGCATCGGCATCCGGGCGCGAAAGGCATTTTCCTCGAGGATGACGGTTTCCTCCGCCGCCTCCCAGATGGCCTCCCGGCAGGGCGTCGTGCATTGGAAATAATGGATGGACCCGTGGCATTCGACGATGCGTTCGGCGGCAAATCCGGCTTTCTGAAAGTGACCATCCACGTTGGAGGTGAAAACGAAATACCCGGCCGGTTTGGCCGTTCCGATTTCCAACAACCGATGGAACCCCGCATGGGGCGGCGTCTGCCGATATAGATTCAACCGGTGTCCGTAAAACGCCCACGCCAACCGGGGATCTTCGCGGAACACCGCAGGATTGGCCACAGCGCCAAAGGACAGCCCCCGTTCCGCGAAAACAGGATACGCCCGCCAAAAACCTTCCCGGCCCCGGAAATCGGGCAAACCGGAATCCACGCCCAACCCCGCGCCCGCCGAGATCAGCAACGCATCGGCGGCCTGAAGCGCGGTCGCCGCTGCCTTGACTTGCTCGTTCAGGTTCATGGATGTCTGTCAGTCTTACCGCAACTTTTCCTCTTCCGCCGGTGAACGGAAAGAACTGGGCCGTAGCCCCAGCGGTGAAACAATGTTCTATCGCCGCCGGTTTCGGGGGATACCATAACCAACCGGAGCACTGGAGGAAAGCCGCGCGGCTTCCGGGGAAAGGCCCATCCTCAACCCACCCGCCAAGCAAACCTTCGCCAAAGCGAAAGCGGCATGGTAACTTGACCGGCATGATTCAGCGCACCCTTCGCAGCATCCTTGGGCAACTTGTCCGCTGCGTCCCGGAGGAATTTTTTGCCTGGCGATCGTCACTGCTTTCCGGTTGGACCAGCGTGGCAGCGGCGGTCTTGCTGATGGTGGGAACGGGGACGTCCGTCGTCTCTCAAACTCCGGCTGGCACCACCCCGGCTTGGGCGGGAACCCATTCGCCCTGGAATCAGCCGGATTTCTTCCCCATCGGTGTCTGGTTGCAATCGCCCGCCAACGCGGGGCGTTATCGCGCCGCCGGCATCAATACGTATGTCGGATTGTGGAAAGGGCCCACCGAAGCGCAACTGACCGCGCTCAAGCAGGCAGGTCTCTACGTGATTTGCGACCAGAACAAAGTCGCCTTACGCAACCTCGACCAGTCCAGCATTATTGCCTGGATGCACGGGGATGAGCCGGACAACGCCCAGTCGCTCGGCGAAGGACGGGGTTGGGGACCGCCCATTCCTCCCGCGCAAATTGTGGCGGATTATCACCGGCTGCGCGCGGCGGATCCCACCCGCCCGGTCTTGCTCAATCTGGGGCAGGGCGTGGCGTGGGACGGCTGGCATGGCCGCGGCGTCCGCAGCAATCACCCGGAGGATTACCCCGAATACCTCAAAGGCTGCGACATCGCTTCTTTCGACATCTACCCCGCCGTGCATGACCGTCCGGCGGTGGCGGGCAACCTCTGGTTTGTCGCCCACGGGGTGGAACGGCTGATCCGCTGGGGGGGAGGCAAAAAACCGGTCTGGACCTGCATCGAATGCACGCACATTAGCAATCCCGCGCGGAAAGCCACGCCGCATGAAGTGCGGGCCGAGGTCTGGATGGCGCTCATCCACGGCGCGCGTGGGTTGATTTATTTCGTCCACCAGTTCAAACCCCGGTTCATTGAAGCCGCCCTGTTGACCGACCCGGAAATGTTGGCCGCCGTGACCGCCCTCAACCGGGAAATCCAAGAGCTCGCGCCGGTGTTGAACCGCCCCACTGTGGCCAACGGGGTGCGCGTGCAGGAACTCGATCCCGACGTGCCGGTTGCCACC
>MWDV01000222.1 GCA_002070715.1 Verrucomicrobia bacterium ADurb.Bin118 | reverse complement strand
GTCCGGGTTCGCACTCCCGTGCAACTGCCGAATCCGCCCGGGTGGATCACGCTCAAGTGCGACTTCCACCTGCACACCGTGTTCTCGGATGGATTGGTCTGGCCGACCGTGCGCGTGGAAGAAGCCTGGCGGCACGGGCTGGATGCCATTGCCATTACGGACCACATCGAATACCAACGGTTTCGCGAGGATATCAATACGAACCGGAACCGGGCTTACGAAATTGCCCGGGCTTTGGGCGAGGAACTGGGCATTCTCGTCATTCCGGGCGGCGAGGTCACCCGGGAAATGCCGCCGGGCCACATCAACGCGATCTTCCTGACCAACGCCAACGCCCTGGCCGTTCCCGATTGGTTCGAGGCGCTGCAGATCGCGCGGGATCAAGGGGCCTTTATTTTCTGGAATCATCCCGGTCATAGCTGGCAACTGACCGATGGAAAAATCCGCTGGCATCCGGAGCATACGCGCTTATACGCGGCGGGCCTGCTGCACGGGATTGAAATCGTCAACCACCGCGAATACTACCCCGAGGCACACCGCTGGGCGGAGGATAAACAACTCACGCTCTTCGGCGACTCGGACAACCATAACCCGATCCCTCTGGATTATTATGCGCATCCCCGCGACTTGCGCCCCATGACGTTGGTTTTCGTCCGCGAGCGCACGCTGGACGGAATCAAGGAAGCCCTCTTCGCCCGGCGCACGGCGGTGCTGTGGGCGGGGCGGCTTTTGGGCGACGCCCGTTTTCTCCGTCCGCTTTTCGAGGGCGCCATCCAAGTGTTCAATACCTCGGCCACCGTGACCGGTCACGGTCGGGCGTGCCTTCAGCTTTACAATAACTCGAGCGTGGATTTCGTGCTGGAGCGGATGAAAAACCCGGCCGACCTCCACATTCCGCGACAGCTCACGCTGCCCGCGCAACGAACCGTGCTGCTCCCGGTCACCGGGCGGGGCCAACCGCCGGCGGGCACACGCCAGGTCCGTCTGCAGTATCGCGCGCGCAACCTGCTCCCGGCCCCGGACGAACCCCTGCCCGTGGAGTTGGCTGCGAGCATCCGGTTTGTTCCCGCCGGCGGAAACGGTCGCGGGGACACTCCCTGAAGATTGGCCCGGAATCACTGCGGCGACGCGGGCGGGGACGGTGGGCGGCGGAATTGTTGGGCAATGACCCGCCACCACGGCACCGCCGCCGGCAATGGTTCGCCAACGGCCCGACGGAACTCCTCGTGCAACTTGCGCCAGGCCCACACGCCGAACAGGGCATCCGCCAGCAGCCCGGGGAAAAACCATAATCCGAGAAAAAACCACCCACTGTAGAGGTCTGCCCACAGTATCGAGGAGATTCCTGTCGCATAAAGTGCCCATGGTAGCGCTCTAATTCCCAAGATGTAAATCATCCACGGCAGCACGAGAAGGCGGCTAATCGTGGCGCCCGCCGCACGATTGATGTTCCGGTGTTTCAGCCCCATCCACATTCCCAGGATGGCGAGGGCCAGGCTGTCCGCCACCAGCAAGACCATCAAGGCCACCCAGAGTGCCGTCAGCCCGAAATGTTCGTCGCTCACGGAATGATCCGCCAGTGTCAGCAGCAGAAACAAAAAACTCACCCCCAACGTCATCCCCAGCGGTCCGAGGAACTGTCGTCGCAGGGCGAGGCCCTGGCCGCGCACGATTTCGCGCACGGTCAACGGCGTGGTCAGCAGCAGAGCCAACGTACCGCTCCGCCGGTCCTCGCAGAATGCCTGCCCAGCCTCCACCGCAATGCCCAGCTTGATCCATATCATCAACAGAATGGCGGTCGTGAAATACGCGGGCGGTCCGATCCAATTGCTGCCCTCCTTCAGCGTGGTGACAATCCAGACCAGGGCAACCACGACTGGTCCCAGCCATACCACCCAGGATTTCCACCGCTGGCGTTCCACCCGCCACAAATACGGATTAACCGCCAGCAGCGTCTGGCGCAGTCGTTCACGTTGTTTCGGGCGGCCCAGCGTCCACCGCTGTCGTAAGCGAATCCATGGTCCGACGGTGGCTTTCGGGCGGTCCTGCCAGGTGTTTCGCACCGTCCGGCAGGCGAGCCCCAGCCAAGCCCACGCCAGCGCATGAATCACCCCGTTTGACGCCCAAAACCCTACCGGGCGCGCCCGATACGCATGGTCAAAGGCGGAGTAGTAAGCCCACCCCGGACTGGGTAACGCCACCACCTCCAGGATCAGGGGCTGATGCGTTTTTTCACTCCACCAGGCGCCCAAGACGGGGGCGCCCGCCGTAAAGCCCAGCATGACCAACACCGCCACGCCCAGCGCCTTCCGCGCTTGACGGCTCAGCGCGGAGACACCGAGGCCGATGCTCAAAGAAAGGAAAAGCGTGTTCACCAGCACGAGGGTCAGCCGGAGAAATTCATTGAGCGACACCCCGCCGAGCAGCAGCGGCAACGCCAGCACCGGCAGCACGGCAATCAGGGAATAGAACGCCTTGATGGCGTGGGTTGTCAGTTTGCCCAGCACCACATCGTAGCCTTTCAAGTCGGTGAGGAACAACAATCCCAGCGTGCCCGCGCGCTTTTCTTCACTCAAGCAATCCGCGGTCAACGCGAGGCCGACGAACAGGCCCCAGACCCACAGACCGCCGTTGAGGGTTTGAAACAACGCGTCGCCCATGCGTTGGGGGTCGGCCATGGGGCCTGCGGCCAAAAAAAACAGCCCGCTGATTGCCACCATGGCGCCCGCCGCCCAGGTCCGCAATTGGTAGGTGCGCTTGTGCCGCGTGGCAACGCGCAGTTCCCGGATGACAATGGGCAGCACCATCATAAGACAGGTCGGACCGGAGTATGGGTCACGTAAAACGAGAATGCAAACCCGCGCTGGGCCGGCGGTCAGAGATGGAGTTGTGCGCCGGGAGTCGCTGGGAAATGATGAGGCATGAGCAAACGTCTTTCCCTCAAACTGAAAGTCGGCGACCCGGCCCCGGCTTTCTCGGCGATAACCCATGCCGGCGCGCGGGTGTCGCTGGCCGATTTCAAAGGCCGGCCCGTGGTGTTGTATTTCTATCCCAAAGACGATACGCCCGGTTGCACTCGTGAAGCGTGCGCGTTTCGTGACACGCATGCCGCGTTCGAAAAGCGGGGCGCGGTGGTGCTGGGCGTGAGTGTGGATCCGGTGAAATCCCACGAACGGTTTGCCGCGAAATACGCGCTGCCGTTTCCGCTGCTGGCGGATGAGAACCGGACCATCGTCCAAGCCTACGGGGTGTGGGGCGAGAAAACATTCATGGGCCGCAAATACCAGGGTACGCACCGGGTGACCTTCCTCATCGGCGCGGATGGCCGGATCCGCCAGATTTGGTCCACGGTGAAACCCGAGACCCACGCGGCGGAAGTGCTCGCGGCCCTCGATGCTTGACGGGGCCCTCGGAGGCGGCGTCGGCCGGACCGCGCGTTTGTTCAACGCCAGACCCGCTGCGCTCGCAATTGCGCCTGCGCTTGTCCGGCCCAATCGCGGTTTGCCGCGGGGCTTGCGGGACTGGGATGCAAAATCTTCCCGATTTTGATGGGAGCATCCGCAAGCACGGTCTCCGCCCGTTGGGTGGCAAAATCCCCAATGCCGATCACCCATTCCGGTCGCAAAAAGCGGATGGCGGCGCGCAGGTGTTCGTCGCAGGCGGCAAACAATTGCTTGCGGGTCGCCATCGGCAGCTTGTCCGGTGTCCGGTTGCGCCCGCTCGCTTCCAGAAAGGCCAGCGGACAGTAATTCAGGACGAAGTGTTCCGTGAAAAAACGTTCCGCGGTGCCGAACCGTTGGGCGAAGAATTGCCAGAGCCGCCGCCCGCTGACTTCCGAGCGCCGGCACGCCCAGCCTTCGATGGGGCGTTTCGGATGTTCGCGCGCGGGTTTGCCCAGCGCGACGGTGATCCCCAGCCAATCCCGCACCGCCGCGACTTCCCCGAACGGCACGCCGGTTTGCACCATGCCAAACGGACCGGGATTCATGCCGAGAAACACGACCCGCTTGGGTGGCGCGGCAAAGCGCCGCAGGTATTCGGCGTAAGTGCGTCCGGCGTAATCGAGGGGATTGTAGATGTGGGTGACGGGCGCTTCATACTCCAGCCGGTTGAGGGCCGCGGCCAACGTACGGGCGGCTTGCCAGAGCGGATGGGGATCGCGGGAAGAAACGCGCGCGGTCACGGGCAACGGAAAATCTTGGTCCAACCGGGGACGGGGCCACCGATCTGCGGCCGGGGGCAGCTCAAGTGGATTTGGCGGGAGCGGATGCCGGGGGCTTTGCGGAACGGGACGGCCGGGTTTCGGTTTGTTCACGGCTGCGATGTAATTGTTCCAACACCCGCCGCAACGTGGCAATCTGCTGTTCGTCTTCGAGTTTCTGTTTCCGGGCGAGTTCCAACAGCTCGAGCACTTCCTCCATCTCCGCCAAGGCCTCCCGCAATTCCTTGAGGATGTG
>MWDV01000221.1 GCA_002070715.1 Verrucomicrobia bacterium ADurb.Bin118 | reverse complement strand
TGAAACAGGTTGCCAAAGAAATCCAGTGTTTCGCGCGAGTTGAGATAGCGGTAGAGATACGATTCCTCGGGCAGATAGCCAATGCGCGCCTTGGTTTGCACGTGTCGCGGCGAACGCCCGAAGACTTCGAGGTGGCCCTTGGTTGGATACAGCAGGCCGAGCAACAGTTTGACGGTGGTGGATTTCCCCGAGCCGTTGGGCCCGAGCAAACCGAACACCTCGCCCCGCCGCACATCGAAATCCACGTCGTCCACGGCGCGGGCCTTGGGCCGGTTCCAAAAATCCTTGAAGATCTTGGTGAGACCGCGCACGGCAACGACGATTTCGCCGTTGGTCGGAGCGGCCGTCATGTCGGATTGACGGATGGTCGGTGTCACTGTCATAGCCTGCGCATGGTCGGGCGGGTCGGCCGCCCGGGTCTCTGAAAGATGGCGGTGAAATCCGGTTTGTTCATGGTCTGTTCATCATGGCCAGCCTGACGTGGTTACAGATGGCAACGGAAAGGTGGTTGTCAGCCGCATCCACACCATCCGCATCACTCCGCACTTCACGCGGGCCGGGGCATGAGCTGCCCCGTCGCGGTTGACTGCGGCGCCGCGCCGCCCCCCGCCGCTCCGGCGCCCGCCGGTTCGGGTTGGTAATGTTCCAATTCCTCGCCTTTACGCACCAATCGCGCGCTGTTGAAAATCACGATCAACGAGCCCGCGTTGTGCAGGATGGCTGCCACAATGGGGTTCAAATACCCAAACGCCGCCGCGCTCAACCCGCCGAGGATAAAGGCCACACCGAACAGGAAGTTCTGGTTGATGACCGCCCGGGTGCCGCGCGAGAGATTGACCAGGAACGGCAGCCGCCGCAGGTCGTTGTTCATCAGCGCAATCGTCGCGCTGTGGATGGCGACTTCGCTGCCCGCCGCGCCCATGGCGATGCCAATGTCGCCCGCGGCCAGCGCGGGGGCGTCGTTGACGCCGTCGCCGACCACCGCGACTTTGTAACCCTTGGCTTTCATGGCGCGGACGAAGTCCACCTTGTTCTGAGGCAGACATTCGCCTTTTGCCTCTTCGCAACCGATTTCCGCCGCCACACGCGTGGCCACCGGCTGGCGGTCGCCCGAAACCATGGCGATCCGGCGCACCCCGGCGGTTTTCAATTCCGCCAGTGATTCCCGCGCTTCGGCGCGCGTGGCGTCCTGCAACCCCACCCAGCCGATGCATTTTCCGTCGCGCGCCACAAAGATCAGACTCCAACCTTCGGTTTCGTTCAGGTCCACAAATTTCTCGAAGCCGCTGTCCACGCCCTGGTCCTTGAGCCATTGGGCGCGGCCCACGAAGACCTTGGTCCCGCCCACTTCGGCGGACACGCCGCGGCCGGCGGTTTCGCTGAAATGTTGCGGCTCGAGGAGCGGCACGCCCGCTTCGGCGGCGATTTGAGCGAGCGCCTTGGCGGTGGGATGATTGCTGTATTTCTCGGCGCTGGCCGCCACCCGCAGCAGTTCGGCGGGTTTGACCTCGCCAATCGGGGCCAGCCGGCTGACCACCAGTTCGCCGGTGGTCAGGGTGCCCGTTTTGTCAAAGATGAAAGCGTTGATCTTCGCGGCGAGTTCGATGTCGGCGACGTTCTTGATCAAGATGCCGAGGCGCGCGGCGGCGGAGAGCGCGGCGACCATAGCGGTGGGCGTGGCGAGGATGAACGCGCACGGACAGGCGACGACAAAGACCGCAATCACCCGGTTCAAATCCCGGGTGAAGGCCCAGACCAAGGCGCCAATGACCAACACCAACGGGGTGTAAAATCCCATGTATTGGTCCACAATTTTCATGAGCGGAAGCTTGGTTTTTTCGGCGGCCAGGATCAGCTCCCGCACGCGGCCAAGCGTGGTGTCCGTGCCGGCGCGGCTGACCTTGATTTCCAGCACGCCGGTCAGATTTTGTGTTCCAGCAAACACTTCGTCCCCGGGCTTTTTATCCACGGGCAAAGACTCGCCGGTGATGGTGGCTTGATTGAAGGACCCCTGGCCACTGACGATGACGCCGTCCGCCGCGACATTGTCCCCCGGGCGCACGCGGATGACATCCCCGACGGTCAGATGGCTGGCGGGCACTTCCTCTTCGGTTTGATTCGCCAGGATCCGGCGCGCCTTGGTGGGCGTGAGTTTGATCAGCGATTCGATGGACGCCCGCGCCCCTTCCGCCGTGCGGGTTTCGATGATTTCCCCCATGAGCATGAAGAAGGCGACCACCCCGGCGGTTTTGTAATCGCCGGAGGCGAACGCGGCGAGCACCGCGATGGCGACCAGCTCGTTGATGCTCAACTGCCCCGTCCGCAAATCGCGGATCGCCGTCATGATGATCGGATACCCGAGAATGATGGCGCCAATCATGCCGCTGGCGTCGGCGATGGATTGGCTTTGCGGGAACAGCCAGTCCACGACAAAGGCGTTGATGACAAACACGACCCCGATGAGTGTCTGCCAGAGGCGGACGGGCGCGTGTTCATGGCCGCACGCGCAACCGGGACCATGTTCATGGTCGGCAGGTGACTCGTGCTGACGACTGAGGAGTGAGGTGACTTGCATGGGAACGGCGTAAATCGTGGTTGGCTTTAATCAGACACCGGGCGATCAGGGTGAGGCCGGCTGGGTTTTGGGCGTGACCGGCTCGCGATTCAAGAGCAGGCGCAACTCGCGCGGACGGCCGTCCGCCCGTTCGGGGAGATGAATTTTCTCCTGCACATTGGTGAGCACGCGGCTCATGGTTTCCACCAACCGTTGTTGGATGTAGAGGTCGGGATTGCGCGCGAACTGGGTTTGCAGATCTTCAAACCGTTTGGCTTCGGCCCCCACCGTTTCCACGTAGCGCGTGCGGGCGGCCAGCGCGCCGTTGACCCGGGCGGCGGCTTCGGACGAAGCGCGGTTGGTGACTTGGTTGGCGGTGCTGATGGCGTCGTTCAGCACCTTGCTCCGGCGCAACCCGGCGTTGATGACATCATCGAACGCCTGTTTCAACTGGCGGGGCGGACGGCTTTGCACTTCGCATTGCTCCACTGTAATGCCGAGGTTGCGGGCCTGGGCCAACTGGACGAAATGCCGTCGCACCGCCTCCTGAAAACCCACGACGTCGCGCGTCAACATCTGGTCCAC